>NZ_JAKRFQ010000002.1 GCF_022347985.1 Photobacterium sp. OFAV2-7 | reverse complement strand
TGAAACAAAAGGTCTGAAAGATAGAACATCTTACCTCTGTACCCTACGCCGATAACTGTATATCAATTGCACAGATTTGAAAAGTCATTTTTGTAATTTTTTTTCAGAAAATCGTAACTAACTTTAGCTAATAGTAATTTTACCATTCTTTAATTTTTATAAAAAAATAGCTGGCATACCGCCAGCTACTCTTTCCTAAACCACAAAGCCGATCAGGCTAATGTCTAGTGTGCCTGGTCCCAGTTATCGCCAGTACCGGCATCAGCTATCAATGGTACATCCAGCTCAGCCGCTGATTCCATCAGGCGGCGGATTTCCGCACTCACGCTTTCCAGTGCCGATTCCTGTACTTCAAAGACAAGTTCGTCATGAACTTGCATCAGAAGTCGAACTTGGCCTTCAGGTTGTTGTTGGACCCATTCATCAACCAATACCATCGCACGCTTGATGATATCGGCAGCCGTTCCCTGCATCGGGGCATTGATTGCAGCTCGTTCAGCCGCCTTGCGACGCATACCGTTGCGGGACTTGATGTCCGGCAGGTACAAACGACGACCGAACAGGGTTTCGACATATCCCTGTTCGCTTGCCGTCGTACGGGTGCTTTCCATATATTCCAGCACGCCCGGGTAGCGTTCGAAATACAGGTTCATATAGTCCTGCGCTTCATTACGGCCCATATCAAGCTGTTTCGCCAGGCCAAAGGCACTCATGCCATAGATCAGGCCAAAGTTGATAGCCTTGGCGCGACGACGCTGTTCGCTGGTCACCGACTCGATTGGCAAACCGAGAATTTCTGCCGCCGTTGCGGCGTGGATATCTTTGCCATGTCGGAAGGCATCAAGCAGCGCCTTGTCGCCGGAAAGGTGCGCCATGATCCGAAGCTCGATTTGCGAGTAGTCGACAGCCAGCACTTTATACCCCGTCGGGGCGATAAATGCCTGGCGGATCCGACGACCTTCTTCGTTACGAACCGGAATATTCTGCAAGTTAGGATCACTGGATGACAGACGCCCGGTCGCAGTCACGGCCTGATGATAGGAGGTATGCACACGGCCCGTCGCCGGGTTGACCATCTTAGGCAGCTTGTCCGTGTAGGTCGATTTCAGCTTGGCTAAGCCGCGATACTCCAGGATCAGTTTTGGCAACGGATAGTCCAGCGCCAGCTCCTGCAGCACCTCTTCATTGGTAGAAGGCGCACCTGACGGTGTTTTCTTCAGTACCGGCAGCCCCATCTTCTCAAACAGGATCGCCTGCAGCTGTTTTGGCGAGCTGAGGTTAAATTCCTGGTCGGCAATCTCGAAGGCTTTCTTCTCCAGCTCATCAAGGCGAACGGCAATTTCATTCGACTGGGCGCTCAGCAGCATACTGTCAATCAAGACGCCGGTACGCTCCATGCGTGACAAGACAGGCACCAACGGCATCTCGATATCGTCAAATACCGACTTGAGCTTCTCGTCGGCGTTAACTTTTTCTATCAGCAGATTATGCAGACGCAGCGTAATGTCGGCATCTTCTGCGGCATATGGCCCGGCCTGTTCCAAATCAATCTGGTTGAACGTCAGCTGCTTCTTGCCCTTGCCGGCAATCTCTTCAAAGCTTATGGTCTTGTGCTCGAGGTAACGCAGGGACAGGCTGTCCATATCGTGACGGCCGACCACACTGTTGAAGACATATGACTCCAGCATCGTATCGTAGCGAATCCCC
This sequence comes from Photobacterium sp. OFAV2-7, assembly GCF_022347985.1. Taxonomy (GTDB): domain Bacteria; phylum Pseudomonadota; class Gammaproteobacteria; order Enterobacterales; family Vibrionaceae; genus Photobacterium. The sequence continues at coordinate 56,913 of NZ_JAKRFQ010000002.1, read as the reverse complement.
TGCATCTCGATGCCATAGCGAGCCAGAATACTGGCATCAAACTTAAGGTTCTGCCCTACCTTGGCCTGCTGCGGATCCTCCAGCAATGGCTTGAGCTGCTCCAGTACCCAGTCGCGATCCAGCTGGGCCGGGGCATCAAGGTAATCGTGGGCAACAGGCACATAGGCAGCCTTGCCTTCCTCGACCGCAAACGACAGCCCGACCAAATTGGCCGTCATATAGTCCAGACCGTCCGTCTCGGTGTCGAATGCCACGACCTCGGCGCCCTTAAGCTGCTCTAGCCAGGTCTTAAACGCTGCTTCATCAAGGACGGTTTCATAACCACTACGATCAATGGTCGGTGCCACAGTTTTCTTCTCGGCTGCCGGCTGAGCAGACTGCTCCTCGGCCACAATCTTACCGTCACCGCCATCGAGCATTTCTGCCAACCAGCGGCGGAACTGCAACTTGCCGAACAGCTTTATCAGCTCGTCAGTATCAGGCTCGCCTTTACGCAGCTGATCCGGGCTGACATCCAGCTCGACATCCAGCTTGATCGTCGCTAGCTCGTAAGACAGGTACGCTGCCTCTTTATGCTCTTCCAGCTTCTTCGGCATCGTCTTCGAGCCGCGAAAGCCCAGTGGCGGGATCGCATCCAGGTTGTCATACAATGCATCCAAACCACCGATCCCGGTCAGCAGCGCCTTGGCCGTCTTTTCACCGACCCCAGGTACGCCCGGAATGTTATCCACTTTATCGCCCATCAAGGCCAGGTAGTCGATGATCAACTCAGGACCGATCCCGAACTTATCAACAACACCGGCCGGATCCATCACAACATCGGTCATGGTATTGATCAGGGTAATGTTCTGATCCACCAGCTGAGCCATATCTTTATCACCGGTACTGATCAACACCGGCATGTTTTCCTTTGATGCCTGAGTGGCGAGAGTGCCGATCACATCATCCGCCTCAACCCCGAGTATCGAGATCAACGGTAGTCCCATCGCCTTGATCACGGCATGCAGCGGCTCAATCTGCCCCCGAAGATCGTCCGGCATCGGCGGGCGGTTGGCCTTATATTCCGGATACATATCATCACGGAAGGTCTTGCCCTTGGCATCAAAGATCACCGCAATATGCTCAGTGGAAAACTGGCGCAGAAGACTACGCAGCATATTCACGACACCAAATACTGCTCCCGTCGGCTCACCGTCAGAGTTTGTGAAGTTCGGTGCTGCGTGATAGGCGCGATAGAGATAAGAGGATCCATCAATCAGGATAAGTGGATTTTCAGGGATAGTTGCCATAACGATATTCTTATATCCGGGGGATGAAAGAGTTAGGGCACTAGAATGCCATGACAGCCAGCAAGTGTTAACTGATGTTTTCCACCAAGCCGCCATTATCTGTGGATAACTTTGTTAGTATTTAAAATCAAACAGTTGATCAAAAAACATGAAAATTATGCGATTTTCATTCAACCCGATACAAATCAATAACTTAAGATCTTAAGCAAAAATAGATCCTCGATCCTAAAATGATCATTAATTGTGGAAAAAGTTAACAGATCGATCTGAAATAAGAATATCTGAATGCAAAAACAGGCATATCTGACCATAAAGGAAGCCAAAATGAAGAGAATCGCAGTTATTTTAAGCGGCTCAGGGGTATTTGACGGAGCTGAAATCCACGAGGCTGTATTGGCCTTGCATGCCATCGAACAAGAAGGGGCGAGCTGGCACTGCTTTGCCCCCAATATTGCCCAGCACCATGTGGTTAACCACATCACCGGCGAAGAAATGGATGAAACCCGCAACGTACTGGTCGAGGCAGCCCGTATTGCCCGCGGCAATATTGACGATATCATCAACCTCCATGCCGCAGACTACGATGCCCTGTTGCTGCCGGGTGGATTTGGCGCAGCCAAAAATCTCTCCGATTTCGCTTTCACCGGGGCCGGCTGCGAAGTGAATCCGGAAGTGAAAAGAGCCTGCCAGGCCTTTGCCAAGGAAGAAAAACCTGCCGCCTATCTGTGTATAGCCCCGACCCTGATCCCAACGATCTACGGTCCGGGGGCTAAAGGAACCATTGGTACCGATAAGGACACCGCCAACGCCTTCAACAAAATGGGCGGAGAACACATCAATTGTCCGGTTAACGATTTCGTACTGGATCAAAAGCGACGCATCCTGACGACCCCGGCCTATATGCTGGCAGGCAGTATCTCGGAGGCAGCAAGCGGTATCAACAAACTGGTGAAGGAGCTGGTGAAGCTGGCCTAAGCGCCAGAAAAGAAAAAGCGGCGTTACCTGAGGTTATGAGTACCTGGTAAGCGCCGCTCAGCAGAATTGGTGTTCGTTTTCAGCCCTACACTAAAAACACAGACCGTAGCTGAAGTACACTGGAAGCAATGTGAGCAATGTCGTGCCTTCAAACAAGGGAGCCTTTTGCTTTCCTCCCTTGCTGAGTGCAAGTTAATAATAACCATTCTCATTTAAGATGCAAGTATTATATTGAGAATAATTGTTATTTAATTGCCAGCGCCTTCACAAAATGCAACCTGTAGTCTTCAAGCCCGTCTTTTTTCTCCATATGTTCAATCAGGTAGCCATTCCTTAGCAGCAGCCTCAACATCGCCGGAAAACGGTTACGCGATTTCACCCGCAGCTCCTCGAAACCCTGCTGTCTCACCCAGGTTTCCTGCGCCTCCAGCAGCGCCTGCGCTACCCCATTGCAGCGCCCCTCAGGTGCCACGCCCCCCAGCCAGCTATAAAAACACGTCTCGGACAGGCGGTAGCCGATTTTGACTCCGACCAGCTGGCCATCCAGCTCTGCCACGAGGATCAGCGGCGCTTTGCCTCTCAATCGGACCTCGAGTGCGTGTTCATCGGCAGGCTGGGCAAACTCACTGATCCGTGCCAATACCTCTGCGGCTTCAGCCAAACTTGCCTGGCGTATCTTCATCACTCCCGCTCCTACTTCTTAGGGTACAAAAAAGCCGACATAGCGTCGGCTGTCAGTCTATACCCTTTATTGTATCAGATAAGCCCCTGCTGAGACTCCAGCTTGGGGGTAATCGTCGTCAGGCGCTTGATCAGGTAATTGAGCAGTACCCCGTACATAGGCACAAACAAGCCAAGACTGATGATCAGTTTAAAGCTGTAATCCACCAGCGCGATCTCGACCCAGTTTTCCGCCATAAACGGATCCGGGCTGTTGTAAAACGCGATAGCAAAAAACGCTACCGTATCCAGTGCATTACCAAAAATGGTCGAGCAGCTTGGTGCCACCCACCACTGCTTGGTCTGGCGCAGGCGGTTAAACACCGAGACATCCATGATCTGCCCCAGCAGATAGGCCATGAAACTGGCGATCGCGATACGGGCGACAAACAGATTAAACTCACCTAAATGAGACCAGCCCTGATACTCACCCTGATAGAACAGCACCGACAGCACATAGGAAATGGCCAGTGCCGGCAGCATCACCCGCAGGATGATCTGGCGGGCCATGGCTGCACCAAAAATCCTGACCGTGAGATCCGTAGCCAGAAAGATGAACGGAAAGGTAAAGGCGCCCCAGGTGGTATGAAAACCAAAAATGGTAAACGGCAATTGCACCAGATAATTGCTCGAGGCAATGATCAATAGGTGAAATAGAACAAGGAACGATAAGGCTTTGCGTTGTTGCGCGAGAGAAAATTGAGATACAGTCATTGTCAGACCTTTTTGTCATTGGGGGAGAGGGAACCCAAAACACTGCAGCTAGGCTCTCATACCTGCGCCCGCAGCAACCGAAGCGGCGATTATACATTAACCGCCTAGGTTGCCTAGTCCCAAAAACGGCTTTAAATTTGTGCAATCGTTTGCCGACAAAAAAAGCAAAACGATCAGCCCGCAAGTAGGGTAGCCAGGAACGCCAGCGTCTCGCTATCATCGGGCGACAGCCACTCCAACCACAGAGCTCCGGCATAATGTTCGCCCTTGAGCATCAGCCGACAACCTTCGAAATCAATCAGCCAGACATGCAGATCGGCATTAAGCTCACGCTCGACAACCGTCGCGTCAATATGGCTCAGAAACTGTTCGGCTACCAAGGGAAAACTATCAAAATCGAAGTCCGGGCCACCGATCAGCAGCAACCCCTGCTCCAAATCAAGCTCGCGACAAACAAACGGCGCGGAAGAAACGGTCATTACATATTCCTTTTCATCTATGGCAAGCTCGCCCCCACATACGGCCTGGGCAGCTTTCCTGTAACCAAGTGTTTCTATGCGTATCAAGCAATAAAGGGGCTATAGCCAGCAATGCTAATCCATGTTTTCATGAGGTCGTTGCCTAGTCACTGGAAACACATCCCGTCGGTTTCCGATTCCCTAGCAACGGGTGATATTAACATTCTCACCAAATACGCAAGCTGTTTTGTAGCGAACAGAACATACTCGTTATGTTTCTTAAACGCATTTATACCGGACTCGGAATGTCCGGTATTTTTTTATCTACTACTCGCCGGCACCCGCCATCAGGTGATCTTCAATCACGTTCAAAAACACGTTGCCGTACTTTTCCAGCTTACGGTGACCGACACCGTTCACCGCCAGCATTTCACCCGCCGACGTCGGCAGCATCTCTGCCATTTCCATCAGGCTGGCATCGTTAAACACCACATATGGCGGCAAGTCTTCCTCGTCGGCAATGGCCTTACGCAACTTGCGCAACTTGGCAAACAGCTTCTTGTCATAATGGCGATTGGCCAGCTTGTCATTTTTCGCACTACGGGTCGCAATATCCAGACGAGGGACAGCCAGCTCCAGCTCCACTTCGGCGCGCAGAACTGCTCTGGCCTTTTCGGTCAACTGCAGCGTCGAGCTACGGACAATATTCTGGGTAAGAAAGCCCCGGTGAACCAGCTGGCGCAAAATACTCACCCAAAACTCGTGGCTATGCTCGCGGCCAATACCATAGGTGCTCAGTTTGTCATGACCGTGCTCGCGGATACGCTGGTTCTGCATCCCGCGCATCACATCCACCACATGGTTGATGCCGAAGCTCTGGTTGACCCGATAGACACAGGACAGGGCTTTCTGAGCTGCTTCAACCGCCGCAAAGCGCTTGGGCGGATCGAGGCAGATATCACAGTTGCCGCACGACTCTTCCCGGTATTCACCAAAATAGTTGAGCAATACCTGACGGCGACAGGTCTGCGCCTCGGCAAACGCTCCCATTGCATTGAGCTTGTGGCTTTCCACCTGCTTCTGAGGCCCTTCCTCTTTTTCATCCAGACAACGGCGCAGCCAGGCCATATCCGACGGATCATAGAACATCACCGCTTCTGCCGGCAGACCATCACGGCCGGCCCGCCCGGTTTCCTGATAATAGGACTCGATATTACGGGGGATATCGTAATGCACTACAAAACGGACATTAGGCTTGTTGATGCCCATTCCGAACGCCACGGTGGCGACGACGATATGAATATCATCCCGCTGAAAGTCCTCCTGCACCCTCACCCGCTCGGCATGCTCCAGGCCGGCATGATACGCGGCGGCCCGGATCCCGTTATCACACAGCTTTTCGGTAATTTGCTCCACCCGCTTACGGCTATTGCAATATACAATCCCGCACTGACCACGAACGCCGCCCAGGTAGCGAGTCAGCTGCGACATCGGCTTGTACTTCTCCTGCAGGGTATAGCGGATATTCGGGCGGTCAAAACTGCCCAGGTAAACATGCGGCTCAACCAGGCCGAGCCGGGAGACAATATCATTGCGGGTCGTTTCATCCGCGGTTGCAGTCAGGGCCATAATTGGCAGCTGGTCAAAATGCTGCTTCAGCGTTCCCAGAGCCGCATATTCTGGCCTAAAGTCATGCCCCCACTGGGAGATACAATGCGCTTCATCGACGGCAACCAGGCTTAGCGGCATGTCATAAAGACGCTCGAGAAAGTCACGGGTCAGCACCCGCTCCGGCGAGACATACACCAGCTTTACCTCACCGCTCTGCATCGCGCGGTAGGTATCCTGCATTGCCTCACGGGACATGGTCGAGTTTAGGTAGTCGGCCGCCACCCCGTTGGCCTTGAGCTGGTCAACCTGATCCTTCATCAGCGAGATCAGCGGCGAGATCACCAGTGTCAGCCCGTCACGCATCAGGGCCGGTATTTGATAACAGAGCGACTTACCGCCACCGGTTGGCATGATCACCAAGCTGTCGCGGCCTTCCGCTATCGCCTCAATCACCTCTTGCTGGCCAACACGAAAGGCCTGATAGCCGAACACATCCTGTAAGATCTGTTCGCTGGTCGCGAGAGAAGCTGGCTGACAAACGGCGGCGCTGCAAGATGACATAAATCGACTCTGTAGTTGACGAGCTGGCTATTCTATACCAATCAGATCGCCGATGTGAACGACACTTACAGCAGCTTCCCCTAGCCAAGCCGGCAAAATGTTGTTTCCTGGAATACTTCTCGCAAATCCCCACCTGCCTTCGGGCAGGATTTTCTTATCATGTCCGGTGCTAACAAAATCATCAAAAGTTCTGGATGACATTCAACCTGAACACGATTTATACTGCTTCCGCATACCTTTTTAGAAAATACCATCATTTTCTCTGAATTTTATAAAATACACATAAGGATAAAATGGACCAGCAAGCCAAAGATACCCAGCGAGGGGTCATGCTCGCCCTTGGCGCCTACACCATGTGGGGCATTGCACCGATTTACTTTAAGTCCCTCCAGCATGTCAGTCCGCTGGAGATTCTCAGTCACCGGGTGATCTGGTCATTCTTTTTCCTGGCAGTACTGATCTTCATCGGTAAGAGTTGGGGCAAGGTCAGGGCTGTGCTTCGCCAGCCCAAAACACTGCTGGTGTTGACGGCCACTGCCCTGCTGGTTGGTGGCAACTGGCTGATTTTTATCTGGGCCGTGAACAACAACTACATGCTTGATGCCAGCCTGGGCTATTACATCAACCCGTTGCTCAATGTCCTTCTGGGAATGTTCTTTCTGGGAGAGCGGCTACGCCCGCTGCAATGGCTCGCCGTCGCGCTGGCTGCCTGCGGGGTTGGCGTGCAGTTGATCCAGTTCGGTTCACTGCCGGTTATTGCCCTGGCCCTGGCATGCAGCTTCGGTCTCTACGGGCTGCTACGGAAAAAAGTCAACCTGGATGCCCAAACCGGCCTGTTCATGGAAACCTGTATTCTGCTGCCGCTGGCTGCTATCTACGTACTGCTGATCGCCGACAGCCCGACCGCCGACTGGAGCGCCAACCCAATCAGTACCAACTTGCTGCTGATGGCCGCCGGGATTGTTACCACGCTTCCGCTGCTGTGCTTTACCGGAGCTGCCACCAAACTGAAACTCTCTACTCTGGGATTTTTCCAGTATATCGGCCCGAGCCTGATGTTTCTGCTGGCGATTACGGTCTACGGCGAAAGCTTTACCGCCGACAAAGGCTATACCTTCGCCTTCATCTGGGGAGCACTGGTACTATTTAGCTTCGATGGCATCAAGGGTCATCGCCGGGCCAAAAAACGGATTCAGGCAAGCTAGTCCGGCTCACTACCTGCCACAAAGGGTAACTGGCGGCTTGTCAGTTTTTTACAAGCCGCCATCCGTCGTTTATGTTCTACTGATAGCCATATTTTTTGACGGCGCTATATTTAACGGCACCACATTAGACGGCACTATGCACTCTCAGCCTGCCGGCGGTTAGAAGGATCAGGATGAACAAAGTCAACCACCGAAAATCCGGCATCGATGACATCAACCTGATTGATGCACATTACCAAAGCTTTGCCTTCAAGCGCCACTACCATCTTGATTTCCATCTGGGGCTGATCACCGATGGGCAGCAGCAATACTATTTCAACGGCGCTCGTCATCAGGCTGGTGCCGGTCAGCTGGTGATCATGCCGCCGGATGAAATTCATGACGGCCAGCCCCAGCAGCAAGGCTACAAAGTCAAAGTGTTCAGCATTTCCCCGGAATGGCTCGACCACCAGGCCAGCGAACTGTCGGGCAACTGTCAGGTGCACTTTCCGCAGCACAACGTGACCGACAGCCAACTCTTTGTTCAGCTTAGCCAGCTACACGCCCAGCTGGGCAATCCACACTTTCCCCAGCTCGCCAAGGACTGCATGCCGATCGAGTACTTCTCACAGCTACTCGGCCGATACAGCCAGCTACGCCCCCAACCAGTGGTAGCACTGGGTAGCAAAGATCTCCACCAACTCAGGGACTACCTGATGGCTAACCTGGATCAGAAAATTAGCCTCGACGACCTGGCAAGGCTATGTGACCTGAGCCCGTCCCAGCTACTGAGACAATTTAAGAAAGCCACCGGCATGACACCCTATGCCTGGCTGGCCCGCCTGCGGCTGGAACATGCCATGGCCTTGCTCAAGGCTGGCTACTGCAGTACTGATGTCGCCTATTATGTTGGTTTTTATGATCAGGCCCATTTCGCCCGGGCCTTCAAGCAAGCCTTTGGCGTCGCTCCCTCGGAAATCTAGCCAGCCCTGTTAATTTTTTACAAGCGCTCCTGCGCTCACCTAGGCATGCTATTCCGTGTTATACCACCACCGGATAAAATGAAATGCACGAACTTACCCCATTTGTCACCCTGCTTACCGTCCATGTTATTGCCTTGCTGAGCCCGGGGCCGGATTTTGCCCTCGTGGTGCAGAACGCAGGGCGCTACGGACGCCAGACCGGTATCACTATTGCACTCGGTCTATCACTGGGGATCCTGCTTCACTCCATTCTGAGCATTACCGGTGCCAGCCTGCTGATCCGCGAGCAGCCCGCCCTGTTTGCCATGCTACAGGCCGCAGGCGGTGCCTATCTGCTCTGGCTGGGCATCGGAGCTACCATGAGCGCACTGGAGTTACTCTGGCGCAAGAGCGAATCTCATGCCTTTCCAAGCCCTGCCCAGCAGTTGATAGGTAACCGCAAACAGGCGCTGGCCAAGGGGTTTACCACCAACATCCTCAATCCCAAGGCACTGGTATTCTTCCTGAGCCTGCTATCGACCCTGGTGCCGGCAGATATGTCCGTGGCAGGAAAAGCCACTGCCATCAGCCTGCTATGGCTAACCTCCTTCCTATGGTTTGCCACACTGGCTTGGCTGCTGACCGGACAGCGGCTGCAGCAGAAAATCCAACAGTGGACTCCGTTTATCGACGGGCTCTGCGGCCTGCTGTTTGTCAGTATCGGCAGTATGATCCTGCTCCGCCTAGTCCTGCCAGCCTGATGGTAAGCCTGTAATAAATTGTTGATTAGGAGCACAAAAACTGCTCAGCAATTAGACAGCTACGTATTCTGCTTTTACGCTATCGAAGCACCCCGTATGCGAATGAGGAATGAACCATGGAGTGGAATACGTCCCGTCTGGCTGTGGCACTGGCAGCCTGCCTGCTTGCCCCTACCGCCCTGAGTAAGGATACCAGCAAGCAAACGGCCGATCAGGTTGCCCCCGAGGCTGCTACCGGGATCAGCCAACAGCAGCAAGTAAGCGGCAAAGACTGGATGGTCGCCAGCGCCAACCCCTATGCCAGCGAAGCGGGCGCAGCAATGCTTCGCCAGGGAGGCAATGCGATTGATGCCATGGTGGCAACCCAACTTGTTCTCGGGCTGACCGAGCCGCAGTCCTCCGGCATCGGCGGCGGAGCATTCATGGTGTTCTGGGATGCAGAAAAAGAAGCCCTTACCACCTTCGACGGTCGTGAAACTGCCCCTTTTGCGGTGACGCCGCGCCTGTTTCAAGATGAAAACGGTAAGCCGCTGGCCTTCTACGATGCCGTGGTCGGCGGCCGCTCAGTCGGAACCCCGGGAACGGTCAAGCTGATGTGGTACACCCACCAGCGTCACGGCAAACTTCCCTGGAGCGATCTGTTTGCCCCGGCAATAAAACTCGCCACCGAAGGCTTTACGGTCAGCCCGCGCCTCGCGGCACTGGTCGCCAAAGATCAGAAAAATCTCCAGCGCTGGCAGGCCACCAAAGCCTATTTCTTCAATGACGACGAAAGCCCTATCCGGGCCGGACAGCGTCTGACCAACCCGGCCTATGCCGACACCCTCACGCAAATTGCCGAGCGTGGCGCCAGCGCGTTCTACCATGGCGACATTGCCAAGGACATTGTCAAAACCGTCCGCAATGCAGAGGGGAACCCCGGCGTACTCAGCGTGATGGATCTGGCCACCTATCAGGTCAAGGAACGAGAGCCGATCTGTGCACCGTACCGCCAGTTTGAGATTTGCGGCATGGGGCCACCAAGCTCCGGCGCCCTGACCCTCGGCCAGATCATGGGGATGCTGAACCAATACCCTATCGACAAAATGGGCCCGAATGACGTCAACAGCTGGCGCCTGCTGGGTGATGCCTCCCGCCTGGCCTTTGCCGATCGCGGGCGCTACATGGCCGACAGTGATTATGTCCCCATGCCAACCGATGGCCTGCTCGATCCCGGCTATCTCAAGCAACGTGCTGCGCTGCTAAAAGGCGACAAAGCCCTTGCCACAGCCGAACCGGGCCTGCCGGTCTGGTCCCATGCGATGCGCTACGCCATGGACGAGTCGCTGGAGCTGCCTTCCACCAGCCACTTTTCAATTGTCGACCGTGATCGCAATGTTGTTTCAATCACCACCACCATCGAAAATGGCTTCGGCTCGCGTTTGATGGTCCGTGGCTTTCTGCTCAACAACGAGCTGACCGACTTTTCCTTCCGCAGCCATATCGGCGGTAACCCGATTGCCAACCGGATTGAGCCGGGCAAACGCCCTCGCTCGTCAATGGCCCCGACTATCGTGATGAAGGACGAGCAGCCGTATCTGGCCGTCGGCTCGCCGGGCGGCAGCCAAATTATCGGCTATGTCGCCAAAACCCTTGTGGGCCATCTCGACTGGGGACTGGATCTGCAGCAGGCCATCAACCTGCCCAACATGAATAACCGCTTCGGTGCCTTCGAGCTGGAAAAAGGAACCACGGCAGAACAATGGGCCCCCAAGCTTGAGCAACTCGGGTTCGAGATAAAAATCAAAGATCTCAACTCGGGAGTCCAGGCGATCAAAATTGACGGCAAGCAGCTCTCCGGGGCAGCAGATCCACGCCGTGAAGGCAAGGTTATCGCCCAATAAAAAACATCCGACAAATAAAAAGCCCGCCAGTGCATCAGCATGGCGGGCTTTTTTCTGACGACATTGCAGCCATCAATCAATTACATCGGATCCAACTTAGCGTACTGGGTTACCAGCCACTTGATCCCTTCACCATTGAACGCAACCTGGACCCGGCTCTGGGCACCGCTGCCTTCAAAGTTGATAATCGTCCCTTCACCAAACTTAGGGTGCTGCACCCGCTGACCAAGGCTGAAGCCCGTCTGGTTGAAGTTATCGTTCACCTGGGTCTGGCTGAAGCGACCACTGCTCGCCGGACGCGAGACCTGCGCCTTCATCCGGACTTCCTCGACGTATTCAGCCGGGATCTCACGAATAAAGCGTGACGGTTTATGGAAATTGTCCTTGCCGTACAGGCGGCGCATTTCCGCATAGGTGATATACAGCTTCTGCATCGCACGGGTCATGCCCACGTAACACAGGCGACGCTCCTCCTCCAAACGCCCCACCTCTTCGGTCGTGCGCGAGCTCGGGAACATCCCCTCCTCGACACCGACCATAAAGACGACAGGAAATTCCAGTCCCTTGGCACTGTGCATCGTCATCAGCTGCACCGCATCCTCAAAATCATCGGCCTGCCCTTCACCGGCTTCCAGCGCGGCATGCGACAGGAAGGCTGCCAGCGGGGTCATCTCTTCCGCTTCTTCCGGCACCTCAAACTGACGGGTGGCGGTCACCAGCTCTTCGAGGTTTTCGATGCGCGCCTGCGCCTTCTCGCCCTTTTCCTGCTCATACATCGCCCGCAAACCCGAATTGCGGATCACCTCATCGGTTTGCTGGAACAGCGGCAGATCGCGGGTATCATCCTCAAGGGCATTGATCAGCTCAATGAAACGGCGCAGCGAATTGGCCGCCCGGCCTGCCAGCACCTGCTCTTCCAGCAGGGCGACACTGGCCTGCCACATCGTCGCACCGCGATCGCGCGCCGCCATGCGAATGGTTTCCAGCGTCCGGTCACCCAGGCCACGGGTCGGGGTATTAACCACCCGCTCGAAAGAGGCATCATCATTGCGGTTCGACATCAGACGCAGGTAGGCCAGCGAATCTTTGATTTCCTGACGCTCGAAGAAGCGCATTCCACCGTAGATGCGGTATGGCAGGCCAGCCTGAATAAGCGCCTCTTCCAGTACCCGCGACTGGGCATTACTACGATACAGGAAGGCAGTCTCGTTCAGGGTACCGCCCTGATCGCGCCATTCCTTGATCTTGCCAACCGCAAAACGCGCCTCGTCCAGCTCGTTAAAGGCCGAATACAGTGAGATCGGCTCACCCTCGGCCCCTTCGGTCCACAGGTTCTTGCCCATTCGCTCGTTGTTGTTGGCGATCAGTTCGTTGGCCGCATTCAGGATATTGCCAGTCGAGCGGTAGTTCTGCTCAAGGAAGATCGACGAGGCATTGGTGAAATCCCGCAGGAAACGCTGGATGTTTTCGACCTGGGCACCACGCCAGCCGTAAATCGACTGGTCATCATCACCGACAATCATTACGTTACAATCAGGACCGGCCATCAGGCGCAGCCAGGCAAACTGGATGTTGTTGGTATCCTGGAACTCATCGACCAGAATATGTTTGAAACGCGCCTGATAATGCTCGCGAATGTGCTTGTTGTCGCGGATCAGCTCGAAAGTCCGCAGCAGCAGTTCGGCAAAATCAACCAGTCCGGCACGATCACAGGCTTCCTGGTAGGCGGTATATACCCGCAGCCAGGTTTGCTCGACGGGATCATTGAAGGTATCGATGTTGGCAGGTCGCAGCCCCTCATCCTTCTTGCCGTTGATATACCAGGCTGCCTGGCGCGCTGGCCAATGTTTCTCGTCCAGGTTCTGCGCCTTGATCAGGCGGCGGAGCAGACGCATCTGATCGTCGGAGTCCAGAATGTTGAAGTCATCGGGCAGGCGGGCATCCAGATAATGGGCACGTAGCATGCGGTGGCACAGGCCGTGGAAGGTGCCGTTCCACATGCCGGCCGACGAGCCCTGCATCAGCTCGTTGATCCGGCCGCGCATCTCGGCCGCCGCCTTGTTGGTAAAGGTCACCGACATGATTGAATACGGCGAGGCCTGCTCAATCTGCATCAACCAGGCGATACGATGGACCAGAACACGGGTCTTGCCGCTGCCCGCACCCGCCAGAACCAGGTGATTACCTAGCGGCGCAGCCACCGCCTCTCTTTGCTTGTCATTAAGGCCATCTAACAGGAGTGAAGCGTCCATCGTTACCTACTGGTTATTTATACAATGCTGGTGATTATACCAGCTCAATTCAAGAATGCCTCGATATCTTCACCCTCCCCGGAGATTCAGACAAACCAGCTTTCCAACTGCACAGCCGTTTGATAATTCACCAGTTTCAAACGCTTGCCTTTTAGTATTTGTTCTATGCTTGGAAATGGCAGGATGTTACGCACCAGAAAAAAAAGTTAAGAAAGAGTGAAATAAAAAACCTGCTCGCCCTTTCTTATGTTCCGAGAGCGCAGTAAGAAGCGCCAACAATAACAAAAGGAAACGTTGCTCCATGCAGCAACAGTCAGCAAATTAAAGAGGAATGATTATGAAAAAGACAACCAATATCGCTCTAGCATCAGCCGTTACTGGTCTTATTGCGCTTGCAGGTACCGCAATGACCACCTCAACCGCTGTGGCAGCCGAAGCCAAAGAGAAATGCTACGGCGTAGCCAAGGCCGGTAAAAACGACTGTGCAACCAAAACCAGCTCTTGTGCCGGTACGTCCAAAACGGACAACCAGAAAGACGCTTTCATCATGGTGCCAAAAGGTCTATGTGACCGCCTGGCCGGTGGTTCTACTTCATCGTCTTAATGACCCCGCCACCTTGTACTGTTAGTTCAATCTAAGGAATGATTATGAAGAAAACCAACGTAGCCCTTGCCACTGCCGTTACCGGTCTGCTTGCCCTGGCCGGTACCGCGATGACTGCCTCGACCGCTGTTGCCGCCGAAGCCAAAGAAAAATGCTACGGCGTTGCCAAAGCCGGTAAAAACGACTGTGCAACCAAAACCAGTTCATGTGCCGGTACCTCAAAGGTCGACGGTCAGAAAGATGCCTTTATCATGGTGCCAAAAGGCCTGTGTGACCGCCTGGCCGGCAGCTCGCCAGAGGCAAAATAAGTGGGTGGCCTGACACAGCACCAAGTGGTTGGGGTGGGGCTACGCTCCCCCCACATCACCCAGGTTCTGGCGGAGAAACCGGATATCGGCTGGCTGGAGGTCCACAGTGAGAACTACTTCATCACAACCTCTACCGCCCGACAGCAGCTGCGGCAGATTGCCGAGCATTATCCAATTAGCTGCCACGGAATCGGCTTGTCCCTCGGTTCGGCCGATCCCCTGGATCGCCAGCACCTGAGCCAGCTCAAGCAACTGGTTGATGAAATTGACCCGATTGCCGTCTCGGATCACCTCAGCTGGAGCTCTGTCGACGGGCAGTTTTTCAATGATCTGCTGCCACTACCCTACACCGAGGAAGCACTGGTTCACTTTTGTCGCAAAGTAGAACAGGTGCAGGAGTATCTCGGTCGCCAGATGCTGATCGAAAACCCGTCCAGCTACCTGAGCTTTGCCAGCTCGGCTATCCCGGAATGGGAGTTTCTTCATCAGGTCCAGCAACGCACCGGCTGCGGCCTGCTGCTCGATCTGAACAATATTTACGTCAGCGCCTTCAACCATGGCTTTGACTGTGATCAGTATATTGCCGCGCTGGATGCCTCGGCAGTAAAAGAAATCCATCTGGCCGGCTTTACCGTCAAGCAGTTCGAGGACGGCGAGATCTGGATTGATACCCATAGCAAACCCGTCAGCGAACCGGTTTGGCAGCTTTATCGCCGCTGGGTACAGCAACACGGCAGGACACCAACCCTGATTGAGTGGGATTTGGATATTCCGCCACTCTCTGTCCTGCTCGGGGAAGCCGACAAGGCACGCAACATTATCATGCAGGAGGCGCAAGATGGACAAATCCTTACCCCCTGACCGGGACAAAGACGGCAAGCTGCACCAGCTGCAGCAAGACTTTGCGGCAGCCCTGCACTACCAGCCCAGCACCGTGACAGCAGACATTGCTGACGGTCAGTTTCCGGCCGAACAGCTGATCCAGATTTACCGCAACAACTTTATTATCAGCCTGTCGGAAATCCTTGAGGTGGTCTATCCCTGCGTCAAAGGCGTGGTCGGTGACGAGTGCTTTAGCCAGCTTGCACGCCAACATGTCCTTACTCACCCGCTGCAGCAGGGTGATGTCAGCCATTACGGGGAAGGACTGTGCAATACCGTCAGCAGCCAACCTGAACTGGTAGACGCGGTGCCATATCTGGCTGATTTGGCCAGCCTCGAATGGTACCTTGATCGTGCCGCCCATGCGCCGGCCATCGACAGTCAGTTCCCGTTTTCCAAGCTACAGCAGCTGACCGAGGCCAATTTGCCCCAGATCCGGCTTGAGGTACCCGAACCAACATTTTGTATCGACTCCGACTACCCGGTCGCGACTATCTGGCAGATGATCACCGACAACGCCATTGAAGAGATTGATCTCAGTCAGCCGGAATCTGCGGTGATCCAGCGACGCCCGGATCAGATGATAGTACTGAATACGACGCCGGGTGCCACTGGGCTTATCCGGCTCAGCCAGCAGCAAGGCTGCCTTGGTGACGCCTCCGAGGAAATGCTGGCGATGCTCGGTGAGCTCGTCCAGCGACACATTTTTACCGACATTCATGGTTTGCCAGAGGGAGAGTGAGCATGCTGAGTTTTATCAAACAAATTGACGGTCTGGCACAGCGTATTACGGAACCTCTTATCCCGTTGCTGTTGTTATTCACCCGACTCTGGGTGGCCTGGGTGTTCTTCAAATCCGGCATGGTTAAGTACTCCAGCTGGGACAGCACCCTCTACCTGTTCGAATATGAATATCAGGTTCCCTTGCTGCCATGGCAGCTCGCCGCCTATATGGGAACTGCCGCCGAGCTGATCCTGCCGGTCTTTCTGGCGCTAGGTTTATTCACCCGTCCGATGGCACTGGTATTGTTCGTCTTCAATATTATTGCCGTAGTGTCCTACCCACTGCTGTGGGAGAAAGGCTTTTTCGACCACCAGCTATGGGGCATGATGATGCTGGTCAATGTATTCTGGGGCGCGGGACTGATCTCGGTCGACAGGCTGATCAGCAACGAGCCGAAGCAGAGCCTGCTGGAGTAACAATAGGCTTGTCGGTTCAAACCGGATCAAAAAAGGCGATCATCGTGATCGCCTTTTTGTTTATCTCAGCCAGCATTAAATCAAATCAAGCAACTGCGACAAGCGACAGATTTCAACATCCGGCAGCCATTTGGCCTTGGGCTCGCGATGCAGCTGGCGCTGCTGATCGTTATACCAACAGGCCTGAAAGCCATTTTGTTTCGCGCCGCCGACATCCGTGACCAGATGATCGCCGACATGGAGAATGTCCTGTGCCGCCGTGCCCAATAAGGCCGCAGCCTGGGCAAACATATCCGGCTCGGGTTTCGCCAAACCGTCACGGCCTGCTACCAGCACCCGAGAAAAGTACTGGCCGAGACCGATCTTGTCCGCATCAACATTGCCGTTGGTAATAGCCAGCAGGGGCAGCTTCTGACCCAGCTCGGCCAGTACCCGATGGGTTTCCTCCGGGACATCAATCTGATTGCGAACAACCAATACCCGCTCCAGTCCTTCCCGCGCGGCCTGCTCGGCCTTTTCCTGTGAATAACCAAGCTGCATCAGTCCGACTTTGAGCACTTCATAACGCCATAGGCTTACATCATGACGCAAATAAGGCGTCTGCTCCGCCAAACGCATTTTCAGCCGCAGCCAGTCTTCACGGGCCATACTGTGGCTGCACGGATGATACTCAGCCAGCCAGTCATGCATCGCCTGCTCGGCCCGCCGGATCACCGGGCGGTTATCGTACAGGGTATCATCCAAATCAAAAGTCAGCGCCTTAGGCGACTGGAGGTTGCGATAAAACTGCATATCAGCCCTCGGTTACATCAGCAGAATAGGTGGCAAGACGCACTAGCGTTTGTTTCGTTTTGCCCTCGGATGCGCTTCATCATACACCTGTGCCAGGTGCTGAAAGTCGAGGTGGGTATAAATTTGAGTGGTCGACAGGTTGGCATGGCCGAGTAGCTCCTGCACCGCCCGCAAGTCCTCGCTCGACTCGAGCATATGGGTAGCAAAACTATGGCGCAGCTTGTGCGGGTTAATATGGCTGGATACAGCCTGCTTCTGGCCCCACTCCGCCATCCGTTTCTGGACGTTGCGGTTGGAAATCCGCTGCCCCAGCTTGGAGACGAACAAACCAGGTTCACCGCTGGCCGCCAGCTGTCCGCGGACCTTGAGCCAATGGCCAACCCAGTCGCGAGCCAACCCGGCAAAAGGCACAATTCGCTCCTTATCCCCTTTACCGATCACCCGGATATCCCCCTTGCTCAGGCTAATATCACGCACATCCAGGTTTACCAGCTCCGACAGACGCAGTCCGGCCCCGTACATCAGTTCCATCATCGCCCGATCCCGAATCGACAGCGGATCATCCTCATCAACACTAAGTAGCTGATCCATCTCATCAACATCAAGGTTCTTGGGCAGCGGCCTGGCTTTGCGTGGTGCAGATACCCCCTTGGCTGGGTTGGCCTTCAACACACCCTGGCGTACCAGATAGTCAAAAAAGCTGCGCAGCGCCGACAGGCGCATCGACAGACTGCTGGCCTTCAGGCCGTCACGCATCCCCTTGCTCGCCAGCTGGCGTACCCAGCCGGCATCGACCACGCGCCAGTCCGTGACCTCCAGCTCAACCAGCTGCTCGGCCAGCGTTGTCAGCTGACGCTTGTAGTTCTGCTGGGTATGCAGACTGAGCTCGCGTTCGCTACGCAGGTATTCGTAAAAACGCTGCAGGGGCTTGTCCAGCCCGGAAGGCAACTGACTCAATCAATTACCTCGCGGGTATATTCCCAGTGATGGATCAGGCGAGTTAGCACCAAGGCCAACTGCTCGACAAACAATGTATCCATCGCTGGTTGGAAATGACCACCATCAGCACTGGCAAAACTCAACACCCCGATTGGGTGCTCAATACCCAGCGGCAGCACCACATAAGATCCCAGGTGCGGCGGATGGCTAAAGAGCAACTCGCTCTCTTGCTTGCGCAACCGGCCCATGTAAACCGGCCGATGCGACAGATGGGCAACACGAAAGCCCTCAAAAGCCTTGCGTTCCAGATAGAGGTTGTCATCAAAGCTGTCAAACAACTTCAGGCTGAAATCCAGTTGCAACTGACTGCTGAGCTCTTCAAGGATCACCAGCGCCTGGTAGATATTATGGGTCTGAAACAACTGCTGCTGGGCGCGGGCAAAGATTTCAAACAACTCGCTGTTTTTTCCGGCGGCGGTTACCAGGGAATTAATTTCCCCCTCGAGCTCACGCACCCGGCCTCGTAGCCTGTCGAGCTGAATTTCCACCAGCGATACCGCACCACGCTCACTGTGGGCAACGCGCAGTTGGGTCAGTAATTCCGGCTGGCGGTTAAAAAAATCAGGGTTGCCGAGCAGATATTCTGCCACGTCCTGATCGGACAACGGGGTGTCTGCAACTACCGGCAGCTCACCCAGTTGGGATACATCTGTCATAATACTATTTGTCCATCAAAGACATGTGCTACAGGGCCAGTCATATACAATGGCTTGCCTTCTCCGGCCCAGCGAATATGGAGATTGCCACCCGGAAGACTCACTTTTACATTTTCATCCAGCAGTCCCTGCTGCTGACCAATCGCAACAGCTGCGCAGGCACCACTGCCACAGGCCTGGGTTTCACCGGCACCACGCTCATAGACCCGCAGCTTGATTTCACGACGGTTCACTATCTGCATAAAGCCCGCGTTGACCCGCTCAGGAAACCGCTCGTGGGATTCCAGCAACGGACCCATCGTCTCGACGTCAGCCGTATCGACATTGTCCACCACAGTCACGCAATGCGGATTTCCCATGCTTACCGCGCCACAGAATACCGTGTTATCGCCAGCTCGCAAAATATAGGTTTTTTCACTTTGTTTGGCACGAAACGGGATCTTGCCCGGCTCGAACTCCGGCGCCCCCATATTGACCGTCACCTGGTTGTCATTTTCCAGCTTCAGGATCATTTTCCCGCCCTTGGTGCTGACGGAAATATGGTATTTGTTGGTGAGCCCTTTCATCCAGACAAAGCGGGCAAAACAGCGGGCACCGTTGCCACACTGCTCAACCTCGCTGCCGTCGGCATTGAAGATCCGGTAATGAAAGTCAGTTTCCGGATCATAGGGCGGCTCTACCACCAACAGCTGGTCAAAACCGATCCCCCTATGGCGATCGGCCAGCCGCTTGATGGCATCAGGCGAGAAGAATGCATTCTGCGTCACGCAATCCACCACCATGAAATCATTGCCTAAGCCATGCATTTTTGAAAAATTGATCTGCATGATGTCCCTTCTTGTTATTCTGGCAACAGGTGCTCAGACTGCCACAATTGCTCCAGTGTTTCACGTTCGCGAACCACATGGGCATCTTGACCGTCAACCATGATTTCGGCAGCGCGTGTACGAGTATTATAGTTTGACGCCATCACAAACCCATAGGCTCCTGCCGAACGTACTGCCAGCAGATCGCCAGGTTCGAGGCACAAGGTACGCTCCTTGCCGATGAAATCGCCGGTCTCACAGATAGGGCCGACAAAGTCATAGGTCTGCTTCTCACCCTCGCGCGGGCATACCGGCACGATATCCTGCCATGCCTGATAAAGGGTCGGACGGATCAAATCGTTCATCGCCGCGTCGACAATAGCAAAATTTTTGTGCTCGGTGTGCTTGAGATACTCAATTCGGGTCAACATCACACCGGCATTGGCCGCAATGGCACGCCCCGGTTCAAAAACCAGTTCCAAGTCTGGATGGTCCTTGAGACGAGCCAGCAGCTCGGTGGCATAGTCAGAAGGCTGCGGCGGCTGCTCGTCACTGTATGTCACGCCCAGACCACCGCCGACATCAAGGTGTTCGATCTCAATGCCTTCGACCTTAAGGGTATCGATCAGTGCCAGCAGGCGATCGGTGGCATCAATAAACGGCTCGATATCCGTCAGCTGGGAACCAATATGACAGTCCATACCGGTCACCTTCAGGTTTGGCAGGCTCTGTGCCAGGCGGTAAACCTCCGGCGCACGATCAAACACAATACCAAACTTGTTGTCACGCAGGCCGGTCGAGATATACGGGTGGGTCTTGGCATCGACATCCGGGTTGATCCGCAAGGATACCGGTGCCACCTTGCCCAGCTCGCCAGCGACCTCGTTCAGACGCTCCAACTCAGGCTCGGATTCAACATTGAAGCATTTTATACCCAGCTCCAGCGCCCGCTTCATCTCCGCAGCCGTCTTGCCGACACCGGAGAAGACAACCTTGGCCGGATCGCCACCGGCGGCGATAACCCGCTCCAGCTCGCCCTGCGAGACAATATCGAACCCGGAGCCCAGCCGGGCAAGCACATTGAGTACCCCGATATTGGAGTTGGCCTTCACGGCATAACAAATCAGGTGCGGGTGGTTGGCCACCGCCTGATCAAACGCATTCCAGTGTCGCTCCAGTGTTGCCCTGGAGTACACATACAAAGGGGTACCGTAACGCTCAGCGAGGTCGGTAAGTGCAATGTCTTCGGCCCAAAGCTGGCCGTCTTGCTGGTAGTTAAAATAATCCAAAGTTGTCTCTTCCCTGTCTGATCGCTGTCGTTACTGCTGTTGTTGCTGCTGCTCGGAGTCGTCCGGCATATAAAGCGGTCCACTCTGACCACAGCCATTAAGTGCCAATACACCCAGTACTAAAATTGCCAATAAACCTTTACGCATTTTTCAAAGCCAGTGATTATCATTTCATTGCCCTCTATAATCGCACCAACACTAGGAAAAGCAATAGGACGCAATGGGATGAATGATACAGAATTTCATAAGTTAGCCGATGAGGTTCTTATGAGCATCGAGGAAGGCATCGACGAATCCGGTGCAGACATTGAATATGAGACGACCGGCAACGTGCTGACACTGGAATTTGAGAACCGCAGCCAAATCGTTATTAACCGACAGGAACCGTTGCACGAAATTTGGCTGGCTTCAAAATCAGGCGGTTACCATTTCAAATACAAAGACGGCCTGTGGCACTGTACCCGTAGCGGGGCCGAGCTGATTTCGCTGGTGAAACAGGAATGCTCGCTTCACGCCGAAGAGCCGGTGGACTGGTCATAGGCCTAGGCAAACAGCCTGAAACGAAAAAGCGAGAGCCGACAGACTCTCGCTTTTTGTTATTTGGCCCGACGTCCGGCTATCGTGTCGATAGCGACATCATGTTGGGGGCGGCTCCAGCCGCCGAAGGTCGCGGGATTTGCTGGCCACTCTTGAACGGGATCACCTGCGGCTCACCGCCATCGCTGTGCACAATGTCGTAGAACTGCGGCAGGTTAAAGTTGATGAAGTTGGCACTGTAGCTGAAACGGTCCTGGGCCGAGGTGTAAGAACGGTTTACCCCGTGAACCATCTCATCTTTGTCGCCGCTGCACTGGCGATAAACTTCGACTCGGTTCGACTCGTCGAGAATGTAGATGTTATAGCCGGCATCACAGTCTTCGAAGAAGAACTGGATCAGGCCTTCGCTGGCATAGGCATCGACAATTTCCGGCGGGTGCGGCTCATCGGCCTTGCCCATCACCAGATTGGCCGAGCCAAACAACTTGTTGGTCGAAATGCAGCTATAGAAGTCGACGGAGTTTTCCAGCTTCTGGACCGACACGCCACGACGCTCGAAGAACAGACCATGGGTCTGTTCGCCAATACGAATCGCCTTGAAGCGGCGGCGTTTTTCCTGCTCAACCGGCTTGAGGCGCATTTCGATACACTCGGCCACCAGCTGATAGACTAGGTTCCGGATCAGGCCGCGCATGTGCTTGCTGTAGCAGAACACATCCACAGATTCCGGCGGGATTGCATCCTGATGCATCTTGCCCAGTACCGTCTTCAGCGCATCCAGCATGGCATTTTCGCCGCTGAAGTTCAGGGTACGCACCTCGTTCCACGAGTTACGGTAGACTAGGTCCACACTGCCGACCAGGCAGGTCTGCTCGGGGCCATAGCTAAAGATATCGGTATTTTTAAAGTCAAAACGGACTGAACGGTTTTTCAACTCGGTCGTCGGATCATTTTCCAAGTTGACAAACAACCCGAGCTGGCGAATTTCGCACGGGCTCGACAGCGCCTGCAGGCCCGGCTGCGGACGGCGGATCGGGAACGTATTGCGGATATCACTGACCAGCTGATAGAGCTTGTCGATATCCATCGCAGAATCGCGTACCACATTGTGCAGACAGGTCGATTCGGTTAACAGGCCGTTGAAGTATGCCCAGGCAACCAACTTGCTCAGGTAACGGTTATGCTCCAGTGACGGCTGGCCCAAAATGGCATACGGATCGAGCGAATGCTTGTACAGATACCAGCCAGCCGCATTGGTCCGCCCGGCCGGTACCTGGATCAGGCTCAGGTTCGGCTCGTGCAGGTCTGGGGAGATCTGCGGGTTAAGCAAGGTGACTTTACCCGGCAGGACCTCAAACGCTGCATACAGTTTACGCGCTAAAATACTGATATCTTCCGGGCTAATCGCCGAAGTGATGTTATTACGGCGGGCAAAGCGGATCAGGTTACGGTAGCTGAGCATCAGAGCATCGAGCAACTCGTTGTGCGCCCGCTTGACCTGCTCTACCTTCCAGTCACGGCGGTTGTCCAGCTCAAGCAGCACCTCTTGCGACCACTGCCAACCCGACGTCAGCTTGCCCAGAACCTCACGACGCCACGCCACCGAGCCGGAGGCCGGCTCACGGGTCAGCTTCTCATGCGTCTTGAGGTAGAAACAGCGGCGGACCAAATCCAAGCGGCGGTGATCGTCAATACGCTCCAGGTAACGCGTCACCTTCTCAAGCATCAGGTAATACGCATCCATGCAGTACTCGGTGCGATCTTCCGAGAAGAAGCGGCGCTTGCCGTCGACACTGAGCAGCTGGGTGTGCGGGTATTCCCATGAATATGCCTCGAGCAAAATCGCTTTCAGTACCGATTTATACGGCGAGTCGATACTCTTATAGAGCTGCCACAAGCTGGAGCCGAAATACTCCTCGGCCGGAATCCGGGTCAGGCCGCCGAAATCAATCCACTCTTCACGGCGGATATACCCATTCGAATCAAGGTAATCGATATATTCGTCGTAACACTCTTCCATTTCAGGCGGCACCATGAACCACATCAGGCGCTGGCCGGCGAGCTGGACCGCCGAGCGGTAAAACTCATCAAGCAGCAGCAGGTGCTGGCTCGAACCACAGTTATCGCCGGTCATCTGCTCGGAAAAGTTATCGCGGAAACGATTTTCGTCAATCAGGAAGAAGTTGGCCTCGACGCCCTGTGCCATCGCCCAATCAGAGATCAGCGAGCACTTGCTCTCAAGCGCCTTGCGATCATCCGCCGCCATGTCGGTACGGATACAGACCCAGATATCAAGATCACTGGTCAGACTCTGGCCCAGCGAAGAGGTACTACCCATGGCATATAGGCCAAGGATCGGGTATTCACCGTCAGATAGCTGAGGAGGGGTGATGGTCGACTGGCTGGTGAGCGCACAATCGTCGATCAGCTGTTGCTGCTGCTCGGAAACGTCAAACGCGGCAATGCCTACAGGCACGGCCTGATCAAGATAACCAGGTACCGCCGGATGATTGTAGTGGAGTAACACTGTCAGCAGGTTAAATACCTGCTCGGACTGCGCATTCATGGCTGCGCGGGCACGCTCCAGTCTTAGCTGGTTGTGCTGATCCAGTCTACTTTTAAGCGTCTCGATATAATTATGCAAATTACTCTTCCAAGAGCTACCAGCTAGAGAGCGGCCCAAATCTTGTCATTATTAGTGTAGATAGTGTCCTACACGCGAGCAAAAACGTGATCAATGTAACAGTTTTTGCTTTAACCGTAAAGATAGTGACGATTTATGACAGCTTATGAATGGCTCGCTTTTTGGCAACATGGCGATACGGCCCATCCTTGTCCTGATTCCCTCAAGCTAGTACAAACTCAATAAACCGCCAGCGACGGTATTGTAATGAATTTTTCACTTCAAGGTTATGTGAGAAATATCACATTAATTGCAACACATATCAAGACAATACTGCTTCACCGCACTGAGGGCAACAAGTGAATTACCATCATGGCGCAGTAGTGATACGATTACCGTGTATAAATGCAAGCGATTTAATGGACCCGATTCTATGACCGATAAACCGATCCGCATTGCCACCCGCAAAAGCCCGCTGGCAATGTGGCAAGCAGAATTTGTAAAAGAGGCACTGGAGCAGGCGCATCCGGGCCTGATTGTCGAACTGGTACCTATGGTAACCAAAGGCGATATCATTCTGGATACCCCGCTCGCCAAGGTCGGCGGTAAAGGTCTGTTTGTAAAAGAGCTCGAAGTGGCCATGCTTGAAGGCCGCGCCGACATCGCCGTGCACTCGATGAAAGATGTCCCTGTTGAGTTCCCTGAGGGCTTGGGGCTGGTGACAATTTGCGAGCGCGAAGACCCGCGCGATGCGTTTGTCTCCAACACGTTCAATACTATTGATGAACTTCCGGCCGGTGCCGTAGTCGGCACCTCGAGCCTGCGCCGTCAATGCCAGCTTCGCGCCCAGCGCCCTGATCTGGTTGTCAAAGACCTGCGCGGCAACGTCAATACCCGTCTGCGCAAGCTCGATGACGGCGAATACGATGCCATTATTCTCGCCTGCGCCGGCCTTATGCGACTAAAAATGGACGATCGCATCCGTGATGCCATCGCACCGGAAACCAGCCTGCCTGCGGTCGGCCAGGGGGCTGTCGGCATCGAATGCCGTCTGGATGACACCCGCGTCCGTAAGCTACTTGAAGCCCTGAACCACCAGGAAACCGCGACCCGCGTACTCTGCGAGCGTGCAATGAACAACCGCCTGCAGGGTGGCTGCCAGGTCCCTATCGGTAGCTACTCGGAACTCAAAGGCGATCAAATCTGGCTACGCGCCTTAGTTGGCGAACCTGACGGCAGCAAGATTGTTAGCGGCGAGATCAGCGGGCCGGCCGCTGATGCAGAAGCATTAGGCACCCAACTGGCAGAGCAGCTGCTCGACGACGGCGCCAAGGACATCCTGGATAAGCTATACGGCAACGCCTGATGACCATACTGATCACCCGCCCGGCTCCGGAATGCCACCAGCTTGCCCAGCAGCTCAATGCGGCGGGGATCAGTGCTATTGCCCAACCACTGCTCGATTTTCAGCCGGGAAAACAACTCCCTACGTTGATTTCTCAGCTAAATCAGCTGCAATCAGGGGATTTTCTGATTGCCGTCAGTGTTCATGCAGTGAACCTGGCGCACAATTACTTAACAACACAAGGTGCCAGCTGGCCAAAAAACGTGCATTATATGGCCGTTGGGCACAAAACTGCCGCTGTACTCTCCGAGTGCACCTGCAACGACGTGCAATCACCTCAGTCGCGCTGTGACAGTGAAGGATTACTGGAATTACCGGCACTGACTCAAGCTCGGATACAAAACCGCCGGATACTGATTTTACGCGGCAACGGCGGGCGTGAATTGATCTACCAAACCTTGCAACAGCGCAAGGCCGAGGTCAGCTACTGCGAAACATACCAGCGCAGCTGGCTCCCTCTCGATGGCGAGCAGTTGTGCCGGGCATGGCAGTCGAGGCAGGTGTCGGCACTGGTTGTCACCAGTGGCGAGCAGCTGGCATACCTGAGTAGTTTAATTCCTGATGACAACAAGGCTTGGTTTCTTCAGCGTCACCTTTTCGTACCAAGCCAACGAATCGCGGACCAGGCTACAACGCTTGGTTTTTGTACAATTTCCACCGTGGGGAGTGCGGCCAACAACTGCCTTTTCACGACCCTAAGCAAGATAGGCACGATGGGATAATCGGATGACTGACAAAAAAACCAATAACGAAACCTCTGCAGATAACAAACAATCGGCAGTGTCAAAAACAACGGATAAGCAAGGTCAATCAAGTGCCAAAGCCCAGGCACCTGAAACCTCTGCCCCAAAGGAAACAGCAGCCAAGGCGAAAGCCAGCCAGCCAGCACCTGCTCCTCAGCCAGCCGAAAAGCAAAGCGGCAGTAAAATGGGGGCTATCGCCATTGCCCTCGTCATCGCACTTGGTGCCGGCCTGTACTACCACGGTCACCAGCAAACCCAGGCCCAGAACGCCAAAATGGCTGAGCTTCAACAGCAGCTGGCAGGCGTGAAAAGCAACCTGACAAGCAGCATTGCCGCGACCAAACAAGAAACCCTCAGCCAGGTAGAGAAGAGCCTGCAACGTACCGATGTCTCTATCTCGCAGCAGGGCAAGTCAATCACCGGCCTGCAAATGGCACTGTCGGAAATGAAAGGACGCCGTCCGAACGACTGGCTGCTGGCCGAGGCGGATTACCTGGTCAAAATGGCCGGTCGTAAACTGTGGCTGGAGCATGACACGGCCAGTGCCACCATCCTGCTTGAATCTGCCGATCACCGTATTGCCGAGCTGAACGATCCAAGCATGACGCCGATCCGCGAAGCCATGCACAGTGACATCACCGCACTGAAAGCCGTTGCCCGTGTTGACCGCGACGGCCTGGTGCTTCGCCTGACCAGCCTGCAGGAAGCCGTTGCAACACTGCCGCTAGCCAATGCCATCGTGCCGGAAGCGACAGCGACCGAGTCGGGCACAGTGTCAACTTCTGTTGACGACTGGAAAGAAAACCTGAAGACATCCCTGAAAAACTTCAGCGAGCACTTTGTTACCTACCGTACCCGCGACGGCAGCGTGATCCCGCTACTCTCGCCTAAGCAGGACTTCTACCTGCAGGAAAACATCAAGTCGAAGCTGGAAACCGCAATCAAGTCGGTCTACCGCGAGCAGGGCGAGCTATACACCAAGTCACTGATGATGGCCAAAGAGTGGGCCGAGCAGTTCTACGACATGGAAGATCCTGCCGCGCAAAGCTTCATCAGCACCCTGGATAAACTTGCACAGGAAAATATTGAAGCGAGCTACCCAAGCACGCTGAAGTCACAGCCTCTGATCACCAACGCCATCAGCGAGCGCCTGCGCCAGCAAGTGAAGCCACTTAGCACAGAGGAGAACCCAGCATGATCAAACTATTATTGCTGGTTGCTGCGCTGATTGCCGGTATTGTTGCCGGTCCGATGCTGGCAGGCAATCAGGGCTATGTACTGATCTCTGTCGCCAACCAGACCCTGGAAATGAGCCTGACCACCCTGATCCTGATTGTCGTGATCCTGTTCGGCTCTTTCTTCCTGCTGGAAACCATTCTCAAGCGTATCCTGTCTGTCGGCAGCTCGACCCGTGGCTGGCTGTCTGGCCGCAAAGCACGTAAAGCACGTCAGCTGACATCAACAGGCTTGATGAAGGTCATCGAAGGCGACTGGAAACAGGCCGAGAAGCTGGTTGTCAAAGCCGCCAAGCACAGCGACGCGCCATTGCTTAACTACCTGGCCGCCGCAGAAGCCGCACAAAGCCAGGGCGACGCCAACCAGCGTGACGAATACCTGAAACTGGCTGCCGACATTGATGGCCAGAATCTAGCCGTGGCACTGACTCGCGCCAAGCTGCAATTCCGTCAGCAGCAGTACGAGCAAGCCGTGGCAACTTTGCAGGATATTCAGCACGAACACAGCCGTAACCCGGTACTGCTGGCGCTGCTAAAAGACTGTTACCTGAAGCTGGAAGACTGGAAACCGCTACTGGCACAGCTTCCCCAGCTTGAGAAACTTGGCGTGATCACCGCCGAGGAAGCGGCTGAACTGCAAATCAAAGCCGAATGCGGGCTGATGACCCACATTACCCAGCAAAGCGGCAGCGAAGGCCTGATGGGCCACTGGAACAGCCTCAACCGTAAGACCAAGCAACGCCCTGAGCTTATTGCCTGCTTTGTAAGGCTAATGAGCAGCCACAGTGCCGACAGCGAGGCCTACACCGTGCTTCGTGACGCGCTGAAGAAAAACAACGACGAAGATCTGATTGAGCTGGTACCGGCACTGAACCTGGCCGACTACCACCCGGCCATTGTCCGCCTGACCGATCTGCTTCGCTATGACAGCAGCAACCCAAGCACATACAGTGCACTGGGGCAGCTGTATATGCGTGAGGAAAAATGGGAGGAAGCCAAGCAGCACTTCGAGAAGGCTATCGAGCTACGACCGAATATGGCTGACTACGGCTACCTGGTTGATGTAATGGAAAAACTGAACGACAGCAAGGCTGCCGCCGATCTTTCCCGCCAGGCCCTGACACTGGCTCTGCCGGCCAAAAATTAACATCATAGCAACATAATATTTTGAGGCAAAAAGCACCCATTTGGGTGCTTTTTTATTCTTAAAATCAGAAATTTATGTGTCTAGTCGCGATAGTTTGTATCCAAGTGTTAACAGGCATTTCATCTTATATCTGACCTATTGCTAGCATTATGTAAAAGTTATTCAATGCCACCTCTAGTCGCTAACAGATGGATAACTAACTATGGATATGCTTCCTTGGTTAATCGTTTCTGGGATTGTTGTTTCTGTGATCACTTGCCTGATGACAGCGGTTTTGATCAAAGAATCATAATCGGCCGGAAATTAAAAAAGCCTCCGTACTCGGAGGCTTTTTTAATGGTGTCATGTGTCAATGGGTATTACAGGCGACTAGAGCTTTAACGCTTTCCTGGTCTTCTGCAGCGCCTTCTCATAGCGTTTAACTGCCTTGGCGGCTTTCTTCAACCGCTTGTTTTTCTTCTTAGCCAGCTTCTTCAGGCGCTTGACCTGTTTTTTGGTCACTGCAGGCAATAGAGCCACACTCTCCTGCTCAACAGTGGCAACCGCATCCAGCTGGACGCAAGCCACAGCTGGCAGCGCCGGGAGCGGCCGAACGTTGGTGCCCTGCCTTTCTGCCTCAGAAGCCATTATTGGAGCAGAATCCTCTTTGGGCACAGGGGCCAATGACGCGGCTTTCTTAAGGGCGCTGGGTTTGCACAGGTAGTCCTTGCTGCTGGCCGAGCGTGCACAGCTGCTGCAGACAAAATTAGGCGTACTGACTATTTTGCTGATTTTGGCAAACTGATCGACAATTTCAACTCGGCGATATTTACATAAAGACTTTGCCATTAACCACTCCTTCAGCCAAAGCCAATGATTATTATTCTTTCTAAGGGTAACACCACATTGTAATGAGCAAAAGATAGGGACCGAGCGGCCCTATTTCATCGCAGCCAGCACATAAACATCAAAACGGTTTTTCTTGGTCTCTATCGCCGTTGACGGCTTTTGACCGGCCAAGAATTCGGCGTAGTCAGGACGCTTGACCACCACCCGTTTGGTTGCCAATATCATCGCCGGTGCCAGCAAGCTGTCTGCATCACTATCTGCGCCAACCAGGGTCTGGAACACTCGCATTTCCTTCTTCACCAGTGCCGACTTTTTCTTGTGCGGATACATAGGATCGAGATAGACCACATCCGGCGCAGCAAACTCAGGATCTGCCGCCAGCTTCTCCAGGGCATCATGGCTTGAGGCATGGAGCAAGGTAAGCCGCTCACTGATCCAGCCACCAATGTCGGGATCCTGCTGTGCACGGCGCAGACCGTCATCAAGCAACGCCGCCACCACCGGGTGACGCTCGACCATTTGCACCTTGCAACCCAGAGATGCGAGCACAAAGGCATCGCGGCCCAGCCCGGCCGTACCGTCAACCACTGTCGGCGTCACGCCGCCCTTCAGGCCGACCGCCTTGGCGATGGCCTGACCACGTCCGCCACCAAATTTACGCCGATGGGACGCCGCCCCGCCCGCCAGATCAACGTACACCGCGCCCAGTTTCGGCTCGTCACGTTTGTGCAGCTCAAGCCTCTCGCTCGTCAGTACCAGGGCAAAAGTACTGTCTTCATCATGGCTCAGCCCCCAGCGCAGGGCCAATTCATCCAGTTCATGCTGACGGTCAGGCGTGTCACAGATTAAAGCGAGTTGCACAGAATTCTCCGGTAATCAATCAATAAGCCCCGGCATACGGCTCGCACCGAGCGACCTAGGGATATAAGGGTCAGGATTATACCACTGCCTCCGAGGATTGGCGCAACTCGCTTACCAGCTCGGCCAGTGGCTGCGGTTTGCCAAACAGGTATCCCTGAGCATAGTCGACACCGAGATCATCAAGCCGAGTCAGGATAGCTTCGTTTTCGACAAACTCGGCCACAGTCTGCTTGCCCATTTTCTTCGCCAGCTCGTTGATGGCCTTCACCATGGAATAATCCATCTCGTCGTCGGCGATGTCCCGCACAAACATGCCGTCAATCTTGATAATATCCACCGGCATTCGCTTCAGGTAGCCAAACGAAGACAGCCCGGATCCGAAGTCATCCAGCGAAATCAGACAGCCCAATGACTTCAGTTGGGTGAAGAGCAGTATCGCCTCGCTCATATTGCCGATGGCCGCCGTTTCGGTGATCTCCAGACACAGCTTGTTGGTCGGCAAGCCGGAGCCGCGGATTTTCTCCACCATGAACTGGATAAAGTCCCGGTTGCCCATCGACTGACCCGAAAGATTAATCGAGCACAGCTCCAGTTGCTCGACCGCCTCTGGATGGGCGACGAGCCAGTCAATAACGGCATTGACCACATAGCGGTCAATCAGGTGCGCCAGGTTATAGCGCTCAGCGGCCGGCATAAACAGCCCGGGGGATATCATGGAGCCGTCGCTCTCGCGGATCCTAACCAGAATCTCGTAATGCTGTTTGTTGCTCGTGGAGGTTAGCGGGGCAATTTGCTGGGCGTGCAGCTCCAGCCGTTTCTCAGCCAGCGCCTTACGGATCAAGTTAACGCACTCCATTTCCAGCTCGCGGCGCTTGAGCTCTTCATCATCCGGATGGTAGAGATGCAGACGGTTCCGCCCCTCATCCTTGGCCACATAACAAGCGGTATCCGCCTGGGCATGAACCTGCTGGGTCGAACCAGCCGTCTCGTCGATAAGCCGGATCCCAATCGAGCCGCTAAAGCTAAACCGGGAGTTCTGCCAGTAAAACTCGGCCTCTTCCAGCAGGTGCAGAATTTCATTACCAAACTGCACAGCCTCAGCCGAGCTGCAATGACGCAGTATGATGGCAAACTCATCGCCACCCAGTCGAGACAGCGTAGCCTTCTCTGGGGTGATCCCCCGCAGCAGCAGGGCAACTTGCTTCAACGCTTCATCGCCGGCTTCATGGCCCGCGGTATCGTTAATCACCTTGAACTGGTCAAGGTCGATATACAGCATGGCATGGCGGGCTTCCAGCTCCCTGGCTTCGAGCAACACCTCTTCCAGCTGCTGTTCAAAATGGTTACGGTTAAACAAGTCCGTCAGGTAGTCATGGCAGGCCTGATACTCCAGCTGCGCCTCCAGTTCACGGGTCGAGGTTATATCCTCGCCAACCAGCAGCAGCTGAAGTTTTGACTGGGTAGGGCGAATCGTCTCGCGGATCCAGACGGTATGACCATCAGCGCATTTGTACCTGAGCTGCCGGCGCCAGACCTTTTGCGCATTGTTCTCGCGCACTCCCGAGATGTATTGCTGCGGCAACGGCACATCATCGAAATAGAAATCCGTTACCTTATGCCCCAGCATCTGACGCTTGCTGTAGCCCAGCAGATCGGCCGCAAACTGGTTAACCGACTGAATACGAGCCTGACTATCGACAGCCAGCAGGATGACCGGCTGCTGCTCGTAAAGCAGGCGGTAGCTGACTTCCCGCTCGCGCAGCTTTTCTTCCATCTGGTGACGGGAGGTCACATCACGGGCCTCAAACAACAACTGCTCCACTTCACCGACCGACTCCGGCATGCGCTTCATCGCAATATCCAATACCCGCCGGCCGTCCTCGCTGCTCTGGACCTCGACCTCAAAGCGGACCCGCTGATCCTGCCAGGCGGCATAAAAGGCCTTGCTCAGGCGAGAAACCGTTTCCTGATCCCAGCAGTGCCAGCGCCACATCGGGCTGTCATATTTGATAATTGAGCGACCGACCAGATTCTGGAGGGCCAGATTGCCAGAAATTAACACCCCGTTGTAATCGAGAATGCCGATATACTGAAAGCTCTGATCAAACACCCCTTCGAATAGCGCCCTGCTCTGCTGCAGCTTGCGCTCGCTCTTGCGCAGTCGGCGAATGATCAGGCTAAGAAAAACAATGATTGCGCCCATAATCACCACAGCCACAGTAATCGCCCGCAGCTCTTTGTTATAGCGCTCAAACCAGCTCTGCGGTTTATTGATCACCACCACATCATCCGGCACGTCTAACCCCCAGCGCTGCAAGACCTGGTGGTTAAACATCTCCTTGCTCGCACTATAGGTAAACGTCGGCAGCTCGCTGATTTCGCCATCGATAACCGCCACCAGCAACTGGCCAATTTGCTGCCCCTGCTCATAGCCACTGTTCATAACACCACCGACCACGCCTTGCTCAAGCAGGTACCGGTAAGAGGCATATACAGGCGCAGAAGCGACCTTGGTCAGCGCCCTGACAAAAGGGCGGCTCCCCATATAGTCGCCGCTGCTGTCAAAATAATAACTCAGGAAGATAATTGCAGATTGGTCCGGCAGTTGCGCGGCACGTGAAAAGATGTCGTCGAACTTACCGGGAGGAAAACGGTGTACAACCAGCTCAGACGGATTCAGTGTCAGGTAGTCATTGATCTCCTGCCACATCGCCTGTCCGGTATAAGTCTCGTCTGCTATCACATAGATTTGCTTTAGGTCAGGCTGCTGCGACAGGGCCAGAGAAATATTGTCTACCGGGTTGTTCACTTCCAGCACACCCGCCACCTGCGACAGCTGATCATGTTTCTCAGGCTGGTAGTGATTGATCCCCACCATCAATACCGGCGTCTCCCCGACCTCTTCAGAGAGCTGGTTCACCAGCCACAGGGCATTATCATCCGTCACCACAATCGCCCGGTATTTTTCCCGGGTCAGCTTGGCCCGGTAGATATCAAGCAGTTCGTTGAGATAGCTAGCGGACTGGTAGCGCTTGCTATCCATATAGCTGACATGAAGGGGAATATCATGAGGTTTCGAGGCCGACTCCAGCCCGGCCTGCAACGAATCTGTCCATTGCATGCCCTGGTGATAGGAGTGGATAACCAGTGTATCTTTCACCTGGGCATAGACCGGTGCCACCAGCAACACCAAAAACAAAGCTAGAAAGCGCATAGAACGTAGAAGGGTCCCTGTCATCAAAGTTCATAGTATGCGCAGGCCTAGCTGCCGGCGCAGCTGTCTAAATACAGCGCAATTAAGTCTGATTATTCGATACTGAAGCCAGCTCAGTATAAGATATGAGCTGTATCGGATAAACAAGGGATAATACAAAACCATGACCCAGCCACCACGGATTGACGATTTAGATCGCGATATCCTCAACGCCCTGATGAATGATGCCAGGATCCCTTATGCAGAAATGGCCAAGCGGTTCAATGTCAGCCCCGCCACGGTGCATGTCCGAGTGGAAAAAATGCGGGCAGCCGAGATTATTACCGGTACCGAAGTGGTCGTAAACCCGAAGCTGCTCGGCTATGACGTCTGCTGCTTTATCGGTATCAATCTAAACGCCGCCCGTGACTACCATTCGGCCCTGGCCAAGCTCAACGAGCTGGACGAGGTCGTCGAAGCCTATTACACCACCGGTGCGTACAATATTTTCGTCAAATTGATGTGCAAGTCGATTGAGGAGCTGCAATATGTGCTAATCGACAAGCTGCAGGCGATTGATGAGGTGCAGTCCACCGAGACCCTGATTTCGCTGCAGAACCCCATCAACCGCAACGTACAACCATAAAAAAGGCGAGATACTCCTATCCCGCCTCTTACTCAGTGGAATATTAGGCTTTATTGTCGCTGTCTGCCTGACGGGCAGCCGCCTCTTCAGCCAGCCACTCGGCAACCGGTTTGGCAAAGTAGGTTAGAATACCGTCGGCACCGGCACGCTTGAAGCACAACAGCGATTCCATCACTGTCTCGCGCTCTTTCAGCCAGCCGTTTTGTATTGCCGCCATGTGCATCGCGTATTCGCCTGATACCTGATAGGCAAACGTCGGTACCTGAAGTTCACTCTTCACCCGGCGTACCACATCCAGATACGGCATACCCGGCTTCACCATCACCATATCCGCGCCTTCGTTGACATCCATGGCCACTTCGTGAAGGGCTTCATCGCTGTTGGCCGGATCCATCTGATAGGTCTTCTTGTCGCCACCTTTGAGGTTACCCGCCGAGCCGACCGCATCACGGAACGGGCCATAGTAGTTCGAGGCATACTTGGCAGAATAGGCCATGATCTGGGTATGAATGTAACCCGCCTCTTCCAGGGCTTCACGGATTGCGCCGATACGGCCATCCATCATATCGGACGGTGCAACCACATCGGCACCGGCTTCGGCATGAGACAAGGCCTGCTTGATCAGCACCTCGGTCGTCACGTCATTCATCACGTAGCCGGTCTCATCGATGATGCCGTCCTGACCGTGAATCGTAAACGGGTCCAGTGCCACATCGGTGATCACGCCCATCTGCGGCACATGCTCTTTCAGCAGACGAACAGCGCGCTGAACCAGGCCTTCTGGGTTATACGCCTCTGCGGCACAGGTGCTTTTGAAATCCTGCGAAATCACCGGGAACAATGCAATCGCCGGCACACCCAACTTTGACAGATACTCCGCTTCTTCCAGCATCAGGTCAATTGACAGGCGCTCAACGCCAGGCATCGACTCAACCGTTTCACGGCGGTTTTTACCCATCAGGATAAACATCGGGTAAATCAGATCATTCACAGAAATCTGGTTTTCTGCCATTAGACGACGGCTAAAGTCATGCTTACGCATGCGACGCATACGGCGGGCTGGAAACGCGCCCTGGATAGATACAGACACTGCATACTCCTTGTATGGGTTGGTTCGCTTTTTGCTGATGATACCACTCTCGTCAGGCTTCGGGCGATCCGATTGCAAAAAATGCCTGGGTAGTAGTATAAGAACAGGCAATCACTTCAGCCGCTTCCTGATTGCGACACTGGGCAATCACAGAGGCGATATGCGGCAAGAACTTAGGTTCGTTTCGGCTGGACTTGGGCTTGGGGCGGTAGTCCCGCGGCAGCAAATACGGACAGTCCGTCTCGATCATCAGGCGGTTATCCGGAATATGATGCACGATCTCGCGCAGCTCAGTGCCCCGGCGCTCGTCACAGACCCAGCCGGTAATACCAATATGCAGGTCCATCGCCAGGCACTCTTTCAGCTCTGCCTCAGTTCCGGTAAAGCAGTGCAGCACCGCAGCCGGAAGGCGGTCACGCCACGGTTTCAAAATTGCCAGAAAGCGCTCATGGGCATCACGACAGTGCATGAAGACGGGCATATTAAGCTCAGCCGCCAGGGCCAGCTGCGCCTCAAAAACGGCTTCCTGCTGGGGCCGCGGCGAGAAATCGCGATTGAAATCCAACCCGCACTCACCGATTGCCACCACTTCCGGCTCTGCCGCCAGCTGGCGGATAGCCGGCAGGGACAGATCAGAAACGGTTTTGGCATCGTGCGGGTGCACCCCGGCCGTGCTATAGCAATATTGCGGCCACTGGCGGGCCATCTCCTGTGCCTGACGGCTCTCTTCGATACAGGTTCCGGTCAGCACCAGGCCCTTGACGCCAGCCTCCTTCGCCCGTTCAATCACCGCCTCGCGATCCTTGTCAAAACGACTATTGGTCAAGTTGACCCCGATATCTATCATGTGATCATCCATCTCTGAAAATTGTATAAAAAAAACCGGCCAGCGGCCGGTTCTTATGTCATGCATTATGCTTATTGCTCGTCATGTTCCGCGTCTTCCTCTTCTCCGTCGCGGATATAGAAACGAGAGAAGAACAAGCCAACCTCAAACAGCAAGCACATCGGAATGGCCAGCAATGTCTGCGAAATAATGTCCGGCGGCGTCAGCATCATCCCCACCACAAAGGCAGCCACAATGATATATGGCCGCTTCTGCTTCAGGCTCTGCGGATCGGTCGCCCCGGTCCAGCACAGCAGAATAATGGCAACCGGGATCTCAAAGGCGATACCGAAGGCCATAAACAGTGCCAAAACAAAGTCGAGGTAGCTGGCAATGTCAGTTGCAACCTGTACCCCGTCCGGCGCAATGCTGGTAAAGAAACCAAACACGAGCGGGAACACGACAAAATAAGCAAAAGACACCCCGGCGTAGAACAGCAACGAGCTGGAAAACAGCAACGGCATGATCAGCCTACGTTCGTGTTTGTACAGGCCCGGTGCAATGAAGCCCCACACCTGATACAAAATCATAGGTACAGCAACAAACACTGAGGTAACCAAAGTGAGTTTTATTGGTGTAAAGAAAGGCGATGCCACATCTGTTGCAATCATCGTCGCCCCGTCGGGCAGACGCTCGACCAAAGGTGCCGACAAAAACGCATAGATGTCGTTGGCAAACCAGACCAGACCAAGAAAAACCACTAAGACACTCAAAATGGAACGCAGCAGCCGATTACGCAGCTCTACCAAATGGCTGAATAACGGTTGCGTTTCTTCGACTGTAGACATAGTGATGTAATTTAATCCTGCTTTTGAGAAGTCGTTGCTGAGGTGTGCTCGTTTTTCTCAGCATAGGGACGCTGCACATCAGCGGCGGCTTGTTTCAGCTCTTCCACCGAATCACGCAGTTCAGGCGACAAGTCCTTCATTCCCATTTGCTCGGCCTTCTTCAGATTTTCCTGCAATTCCTGAATTTTCAGTTCTTGCGACAGTTCATCTTTCACCGAATTAGCCATATTACGAGCAGCGCCAACCCAGCGCGATACCGAACGGATCGCGACGGGAAGACGTTCCGGCCCCAGTACTACCAATCCCACCACCGAGATCAGTATTAACTCCCAGAACCCGATATCAAACACGCGTTAAACCTGCTCTTTGTCTTTCTGGCTCTTTTGAGCCTGCTCACCCTGCTGATCATCAGCAAGTTTCTTTTGCTCGAAATCCGCGTCAGCGTCTTTCTTGGCTGCCGAGTCATCTTCACCGATCGCTTTCTTAAAGCCCTTCACGGCAGAACCCAGATCACCGCCCAGCGAGCGAAGTTTCTTGGTACCGAAAAGAAGCACAATGATCAATGCAATGATAAGCAATTGCCAGATACTAATACCACCCATGCTTGTTTTACCTCAGCTAATTGTGGTTGATAACAAAAACGATATGTTTAGGCTGCATACTTTACCTGCTATTTGCGGCAAGCACGCCACCCAAGTAACCAAAACGTGACCCCCGTAACGGCCGAGACCGCTGGATAAGTTTCAATATGATTACTAAAAAGTATGGCAGAACATACAACCAAGGTTGCACCTATACCAAAATAGAACCTTGCCAGGCCCTGATCACGCCGACTGTCCATAAAGTTGTCGTAAAGTGTATCAATCCGTTGGTTCAGTGCATTGCCCTGGCGCAAACTGTCATACAGTAATTCCGGCAACTCCGGCAATTTTTCTGCCCAGAACGGAGCCCTACTTTTAACACCATCAATAACGGCCTGTGGTCCTACCTGACGGGACATCCAGTCTTCCAGGAACGGTTTGGCCGTATCCCACAAGTCCAGCTGCGGGTAGAGCTGGCGCCCTAACCCTTCTACATACAACAGGGTTTTCTGCAGCAGCACCAGCTGCGGCTGTACTTCCATGTTGAAGCGGCGCGCGGTATTAAACAGGTTCAGCAGCACATGGCCAAACGAAATTTCAGCCAGCGGCTTTTCAAAAATAGGCTCGCACACCGTACGGATCGCGAACTCGAAGTCATCGATGTTGGTGTCTTTCGGTACCCAGCCGGAATCAACGTGCAGCTCGGCCACTTTCCGATAGTCTCGGTTAAAAAAGGCCAGCAAGTTTTCAGCCAGGTAGCGCTTGTCTTCCCGGTTGAGGGTGCCGACGATACCACAATCGAGCGCAATCCACTGCGGATTTTCCGGGTTTTCTCGTGCAACAAAAATATTACCGGGATGCATGTCGGCATGGAAAAAGCTGTCGCGGAACACCTGGGTAAAGAAGATATTCACCGCGTTTTCGGACAGCAGCTTCAAATCTGTGCCATTGGCCACCAGGGCGTCGACATCAGAGACCTGGATACCGTAGATGCGCTCCATCACCAACAAGCGCTCGCTGCTGAGATCGGTATATACCTCAGGCACATACAGCATATCGCTGTCTTCAAAGTTGCGGCGCAGCTGAATACCGTTGGCCGCTTCGCGCATCAGGTTCAGCTCGTCCAGCAAGGTCTTCTCGTACTCCCGTACCACCTCGACCGGGCGCAGACGGCGGGCTTCCGGCAACGCCCGCGACAAAATGCGCGCCATCCGGTACATCAGCTTAATATCGGCCTGGATCACCGGCAAAATATCCGGGCGGATCACCTTAAGCACAACCTTGCGGCCATCCGATTTCAGCGTCGCAGTATGAACCTGGGCGATAGAGGCGGATGCCAGCGGCGTTTCGTCAAAATCATCAAACCAGGTTTCCAGCGGCCCACCTAACGACTGCTCCATCTGCTGCTTTGCCAGCTTGCCGTCAAACGGGGCAACCTGATCCTGCAGCATCGCCAGCTGATCGGCGATATGCGGCGGAAACAAATCCCGGCGGGTCGACATCATCTGGCCGAACTTGATCCACACCGGTCCCAGCTCCTGCAGCGCCAGCCTCAGGCGGACACCCAGTGGTTTGTCGGCATGCTGGTTCTTGATCCAAAACAGTGACTTGCGAGCCATTTTCGGTGCTTTAACCCGCGGATCATCAGGCAGAAACTCATCCAGCCCGTAGCGCAGCTTCACTGTGGTAATTTGATAAAGGCGTTTAAACTCCGAATAGGTCATCATGGTTTAGCGTCGCCCCAGCAGCTGATCAAGGCGGGCCTCGAAGCGGGCAACATCCGATTTCAAATCATCGACCTGATCGGCAAAGTGGGCGATCTCCAGCGCCTGCGGAGCAAGCTTCCATTCTTCGGTGATCACTTCTGCCAAATCGCGCTGGCGTCGCTTCGCTCCCTGGCGAATTCGCTGCGCACCAGTTTTCAGACCACTCACCAGGGTATGGGCAACAATATCACCGGTATATTGCGACAGCTTCTCTTCCACATCCGGCTTAAGGCCGCTCAGCAATGCCGAGAACTGTTGGGCCAGCTGGATATCACCTTCCAGCGCCAGCTTGTCGGCCTTGATCAACTGGGTCAGGTTAGCCTGCTGACGAAGCTCCGGCAGTACGGTCAGGTTCAGTGCAAGTTCGCAGTCCACCTCACCTTCATAGACTGCCAGTACGTCGATTTGCTGACTGAAAATAAAGATCAGCGTCTTGCCAAACTCATTAATGGTTACGCTAATGACTTTGCCGCGCAGACGTCCCAGACGACGCTGACTCTCGGCGTCATCCTTTAACAGGGTATTTAGCGAGGTTTCTACCGCGCCGGTAACAAAAGCATCGAATGGCATAATGTCCTCAGAACTTGTAGCCGCGGTGCAGGGCAACAATACCGCCCGTCAGGTTGTAGTACTGGGTCTGCTCGAAACCGGCATCCTTCATCATGCCTTCCAGCGTATCCTGATCCGGGTGCATTCGAATAGACTCGGCCAGATAGCGATAGCTTTCCGCATCATTGGCAATCAGTTCGCCCATTTTCGGTAACAGATGGAAAGAATAGGCATCGTAGACCTTAGACAGCGGCTCAAGCTGCGGCTTGGAAAATTCCAGCACCAACAGGCGGCCACCCGGCTTCAGTACCCGGAACATCGAGCGCAGTGCCTTGTCTTTATCAGTCACGTTACGCAGACAAAAGCTAATAGTAATACAGTCAAAGTAATCATCCGGGAACGGCAGCTCTTCGGCATTGGCCTGCACATAACCGACGTTACCGACGATGCCGATATCACGCAGCTTGCTGCGACCGACTTTCAGCATCGAGTTATTGATATCCGCCAGTACAACCTGGCCG
This sequence comes from Photobacterium sp. OFAV2-7, assembly GCF_022347985.1. GTDB lineage: Bacteria > Pseudomonadota > Gammaproteobacteria > Enterobacterales > Vibrionaceae > Photobacterium. Next base: position 16,608 of record NZ_JAKRFQ010000002.1, on the reverse strand, counting down.
TCTTCACCGACGATACGGGAAAACTTAGCCGTCAGATCACCCGTACCACCACCGAGATCCAGCACACGATGGCCACGGCGAACACCACTGCAATCAATGGTAAAGCGCTTCCATACCCGATGGATACCCATCGACATCATGTCGTTCATAATGTCGTATTTCGCGGCTACGGAATGAAATACTTCCGCGACCAGATCCGCTTTGTCTTCCTTGGCTACAGTACGATAGCCAAAATGGGTCGTATCTTGTGTGGTGTCCGTCATGCTATATCCGTCATACTATATGTGTTTAATTATCCGGCTTAGTGTACTTGATGGCTGCGGTTTGCTCAAAGCACTACGGTAAATCATTTGCAGCAGACACCGCAGGTGACAGTGCCGAGGGCTTGCTTTCCTCCGTTATCGCTGTCGCTGCCTGGGCCTGCTCGGCCAGAGCAGGACTGATATCCCGCTTAACCTCGACACCCAGCAACTTGAAGCTTTCAGCCTGGCGGATCACATTTCCGCGCCCTGTCGCCAATTTATTCATTGCTCCCTGGTAGCTCAGGTTAGCTTTGTCGAGCGATGCCCCGACGGCTTCCATATCGGTGACGAACAAGCGCAGCTTGTCATAGAGCTTGCCGGCCCGCTCGGCAATTTGCTTGGCATTCTGGTTCTGGCGCTCGTTACGCCACAGGTTATTGATAGTACGCAGGGCCACCAGCAGAGTTGTCGGGCTGACCAGCATGATGTTTTGATCCATGGCATCACGGATCAGGCTCGGGTCGGCTTCGACTGCCGCCTGAAAGGCCGGTTCGACCGGGATAAACATCAGTACGTAGTCCAGGCTGCGAATACCATGCAACTGGTGATAGTCCTTACGGCTCAAGCCGCGCATATGACTTCGCACCGATGCCACATGCTCGCTCAGGGCCAGTTCCTGTTCGGCCGCTGTCTCAGCATTGAAGAAACGTTCATAGGCAACCAGCGACATCTTGGCATCGACCACCACGTCCTTCTCCTGTGGCAAGCGCACAACCACATCTGGCTGGTAGCGCTTGCCCTCTTCGTTTTCCAGGCTGATCTGGGTCTGGTACTCATGGCCTTCCCGCAATCCGGACTCGCTCAGTACCCGGGCCAGCACCACTTCACCCCAGTTCCCCTGCGCCTTGTTGTCCCCTTTCAGGGCCTGGGTCAGGTTGATCGCCTCACGGGCCATCTGTTCGTTGAGCTGCTTCAAGTTATTGATCTCATGCACCAGAGTGTGGCGCTCACGAGCTTCCTGACTGAAGTTGTCGGTCACCTGCTTTTTAAAGCCCTCCAGCTGCTCCTTGAGCGGGCTGAGCAAGTGTTCCAGGCTGAGCTTGTTCTGCTCGTCGACAGTTCGGGTTTTCTGTTCGAACAGCCGGTTGGCCAGGCTTTCAAACTGGACCCGCAACCGCTCTTCGGCATTTTCCAGCAAGGCAATCTTGTCATCTGCCGCTTTCTGCTCTTCGAAATGACGGGCCTCCTGCTCGCGCAGATCCGCCTCTAACCCGGCATTGGCCAGCCGGGCATTCTCCAGCTGTTCGGTCAGGTACTGTTTCTCATTTTTCAGCGCTTCGAAATGGCGCATTTTTTCCAATGCCGCCGCCAGACGGGCATGCATCTGGCGTAACTCGGACGTCAGGCGGTCCCGCTCAACGTCCAGCTCATCGAGATCCTGGTTTCGCTCTGCAAGCTGATCCTGATAATGCTGTTCCTGGCTTTGGGCCAGGCGGGCATCCGCTTCGGCCTGCTGACGGAGCAGTTGCGCTTGTTGCTGCCAGCGGCCTTTCATCCATAGTGCGGTGATCACACTGGCTACGGTTGCTCCGGACAGCGCTGCAACAACAGCCAGCTCCGCTCCTGTGAGCCACTCAGTTATCATGATTTCCAACCCTAATTAATAGCAAGAATGATGGTTGTCAGACGAACTCATTCTCGATTTATTCTGTGCTAAAGGCTAAGTGGATACTGGATAAATGTCCAGCCATTATGGCCAGTTAAGCGGCCCGGAGAGGAAGCTGTAATCCATCAGGCATAATGATTGGGCTTGCTGTCACAGCCTGAGAAACCACGATCTGGTCGGGCTATCGACAATCGAATAGACTGGCAGCCTTTGGTATGACGAATAACCCGTGCTGCGACTTCTGATATAAAAGCAGCCAAAAAGATGATGGATGAATAATGAACGAACGTTACGCTCTCGGATATGGGTTGGCAGCAGTTCTACTCTGGTCGACGGTTGCCACGGCATTTAAAATCACCCTTGATTTCTTCAGCCCGATCCAAATGATGGTGGCAGCCAGTGTGGTCTCCGCTGTCGCGCTGATAATTATCGCTTTCTTTCAGGGCAAGCTACACCTGCTTGGCCGCACGTTCATGGCCCGCCCTTTCTATTATCTGCTGCTCGGCTTGATCAATCCCTTTGCCTATTATCTGATCCTGTTCAAGGCCTATGACCTATTGCCGGCCTCGCAGGCCCAGCCCCTCAATTACAGCTGGGCCATTACCCTGACTCTGATGGCCGCGGTGTTTCTCGGCCAGAAAATTCGCAAACAGGACTGGGTCGCCTGTGGCTTAGGCTACCTGGGTGTGGTGGTGATCGCGACCAAAGGCGATATCATGGCCTTGCAGTTTGATAACCCTACCGGGGTCGCGCTGGCACTGTTATCCACCCTGCTGTGGGCTATGTACTGGATCCTAAATGCCAAGAACCAGGCCGATCCGGTACTGGGCGTATTGCTCGGCTTTTTGGTCTCGCTGCCTTTCTCTGTCGGCCTCAGCCTCTATCTCGGCAACTGGCCAAGCGTGCCGTGGCAAGGCTGGCTTGCTGTCAGCTATGTCGGACTGTTTGAGATGGGCGTGACGTTCGTCCTGTGGCTCAATGCCCTGAGGCTCACCCGCAACACAGCCCGGATCAGCAACCTGATCTTCATTTCGCCGTTTATCTCCCTGCTGTTGCTGGCAACCATCATCGGCGAAGAAATCCACCCCTCGACCCTTGCCGGACTGGTGCTGATTGTCTGCGGACTGCTGATCCAACAATGGAAAGGCAAAAAAAAGCCTGCCACAGCGTGACAGGCAAATCGTAGAAGGGTTGTCGAGACCCAGCGCCCTGCAGGGAAAAGGCGTCTAGTTATAAATTCAGTGTTCTTAGCTGGTTGTTGCGACGGCATGCCAGCGGCGACCCAGCTTTGACCACAGGATCAACAGACCGGGAACCAATAGCCACATCTGCAGCGTCAGCAGCATCGGCGGGGTTAAATCCAGACGCTGAGTCAGGCTCACCATCATGCCGGCACCGCTCATCTGGAACAGCCCCAGCAATGCCGCCGCCGTGCCGGCACGGTCACCGAACGGTGCCAGCGCCTTACCTGCCGCCGAGCCCAAAACAAAGGCAAAACCAAAAGACGACATAAAGATAGGCACCATAAAGGCCCATGCCTGGTGAATACTGCTCAGTACCAGCATCGCCGCACCGGAGCCAATCAGCATCAGCAAACCGAGGTTTAGGGTGTTGCGGGTACCAAACTTATCCATGTATTTGGGCGCCACCATGCAGGCCAGAATATTCAGGGCAGCGTTCACCCCGAACCACATTGTAAACTGTCCCATACTCTGTCCCTGCTCCACCATCAGCCATACCGGCGCCGAGGTCACATAGGCCAAAATCACCGCCATCGACAGCATACAAAGCGTGGCGTGGAACAAAAACACCGGTTCGCGCAGCACCGACAAATAGCGATCAGCACTGAACAGCACACCATCAGCCTTGGTTTCCGCCGGGCGTGTTTCCTTGAAAAAGACCGCCAGGAAAGCGCCAGCAACCAAGGCAAAGCCTGCCATAAAGCTGAAGTTCGAACGCCAGCCAAATTCATGGGTCAGCCACGAACCCAGCAGCGGTGCCAATGCCGGAATAAAGCAGATCGCCCCATTGAGGTAGCTGATCATTCGGCCGCTACGCTCAGGCCCGAAGCTGTCGCGAACGGCGGCAAAGGCAGCCACCGAGGTTGCACAGGCGCCGAACCCCTGCAGCAGTCTAGCCACCAGCAATAAATCCAGTGTCTGCGCCCAGTACGCCATCGCCGCACTGAGGGCATAAATACTTACTCCGCCCAGGGCAATAGGGCGACGTCCAAAACGGTCAGCCAGCGGGCCTGCCAATAGCTGTCCCAGGCCGAGGCTAAACATAAACCAGGTCACCGTATCCTGAACCCGGGTGGCGTCAACCGCGAAGGTCTCAGCCATCGCCGGCAGGGCGGGCAGGTAGATATCGATAGCCAGTGGGCTAAATAGGACAAGGGTGACCATCAGGGCAACCAACCTTGTTCCGGACTGCGTGTTTTCAGGCTTCATGTGACTTTCCTCTCTTGTTATGGCGGCAGTCTAAGCCCTTAGAGATATGAACAGAAATGGTTTATATTCAAATCAGAATTTCCATTCTGGAATATCACTCTGCCTGAGGTTTTGTTGTGTCTTTTGAAAAACTTGCCCGTATCGATCTCAACTTGCTGGTTTGCCTCCATGTCCTGCTGGAAGAACGCAGTGTGACCCATGCCGCCAGACGGCTTAACCTCAGCCAGTCGGCGGTCAGCAAAAGTCTGACACGCCTGCGCGAGCAGTTTAGCGATCCGCTCTTTACCCGTACCGCCCACGGCATGGCCCCAACTCCCCGGGCACAGGCGCTGCTTCCCCTGCTCGGTCACCTGCTGCGGGAAGTCGAGCTGATCACCGCCCCGGCAGAGTTTATTCCCGAGACCAGCGAGCGCCATTTCAAAATGGCCCTGGTCGAAAGCGCCTACCCGCTTTTTCTGCCACAGTTTTTAGGGGAGATTTTTGCCAAAGGACCCAATATCATTCTCGATACCCAGGCATGGGAGCCCAATACCTTTGACCGACTCCAGCGGGGCGAGATTGATTTCGGGATCACCGGCAAGGATCTCAACCCCAAGGACGCGATGCTGACCCTGATGCCGCCAAAGGGGATCGTGTTCCAGGAGTTATGCCGTGATACCCAGCGCTGTATTGTCCGCCAGGGCCACCCGATCCTGTGCCAGACCGACAGGGAGTGGGATCAGGACTACTACCTTGAACAACGCCATATCCAAGTCCGCTGCGGGCAGGACGATCGCTGGCTGCTGGACTACAAGCTGGCCGAGAAAGGTTTGCACCGTGACATCGCGATGTACGTGCCCGATTTCAACAGTGCTGCCAGTTTATGCACCCACACCGACCTCGTATTTACCGCCCCAAGTCACTTTGCCCATTACATCACCGCCCAGCTCGATCTTGTGGTATTACCGCTTCCGCCAGAACTTCCTGCTATGGCATACACGCTTTTCTGGCATCAACATCAAGAAAAAGACCTCGGGCACAGTTGGTTAAGGGAGTTAATCATCAGCCGATGTCGTGATTTGTCTACCACCTAATTGCAGCCGACTTGCAAAAGCGCTAACGTTATGGCCGCAGCCTGAACAACTCAGTGCAAGGCAACCTGTCTCATTACTCGTCGCCTTGCTTTGATTTCTTCAGGTTGGCATTCATTCCGTCATTCAGACGGCGGCAAAAACAAGGAACCTCAAAACATGCAAGAAGTTATCTCACAACGTGTTGAGCAGATCCGCCAGTGGTTGGCCGACAACCAGCTAGACGCTTTGCTTATTCCTCATGAAGATGAATACCTCGGCGAATATATCCCGGCCCATAACGAACGTTTGCTGTGGGCAACAGGCTTTACGGGATCGGCCGGTATGGCGGTGATCACGCGTGAAAAAGCAGCTGTATTTGTTGACGGTCGCTATGTTGTTCAGGTCCGTAAGCAAGTACCGGGCGACGTTTTCGAATACCGCCATCTGATTGACGAGCCACCGGTCCAGTGGACTCAGGATAACCTGGCCGCTGGCAGCAAAGTGGCTATTGATGCCCGCCTGCACAGCGGTGCCTGGCTGGCTCGCACCACCGAAAGCCTGGCCGGAGCCCTTGAGCTTGTTTGTGTTGATGCCAACCCTATCGATACCCTGTGGCATGACCGTCCGGCAGCGACCCTGTCCGATGCAAAACTGATGGGTCTGGATTTCGTGGGCCAGAGCAGCGCCGACAAGCGCAGCAGCATTGCAACCGAGCTGAAAAAACAAAAAGCCGAAGCGGCCCTGCTGACTCAGGTAGACAGCATTGCCTGGCTGCTGAATATCCGCGGCAGCGATGTACCGAGCCTGCCGGTATTGCTATCAACAGCGATTATCCATGCTGACGAGAGCGTTGACTTCTACATCGACCCGGCGCGTCTGCCAGCAGAATTTGCCGCCCATGTCGGTGAAGGTGTCCGTATCCATAAGCCAGAAGCACTGGAAGCGGGACTTCAGTCTCTGAACGGCAAACAGGTATTGATTGACCCGGCGACCAGCAACGCCTGGGCCGCTCAGGTACTGCGTACAGCAGGTGCCAACCTGATTGAAGCTGCGGATCCTTGCCTGCTACCAAAAGCGGCGAAAAACCCGACTGAAATTGCCGGCATGAAAGCCTGTCATATTCGCGATGGTGTCGCTGTCTCCAAGTTCTTGGCATGGGTTGATGCCCAGGTTGCAGCAGGTAACCTGCTGGACGAAGGTACGCTGTCTGACAAGCTGTGGCAGTTCCGTATTCAGGACACCAGCTGTACCGATGTGAGCTTCGATACAATTTCGGCCGCCGGCGGCAATGCTGCCATGTGTCACTACAATCACCTGAACCAGCCGGAGCCAAGCGTTCTGGAAATGGACAATGTCTACCTGGTCGATTCAGGCGGCCAGTACCCAGACGGTACAACGGATATTACCCGTACCATCGCTATCGGCCAACCGGGTGACGAGGTCAAACAAACTTTCACCTTGGTACTGAAAGGCCATATTGCCCTGGCTACGGCCCGGTTCCCGAAAGGCACCACCGGCTCCCAGCTCGATGCACTGGCTCGCCAGCACCTATGGGCACACGGTTTTGACTATGACCACGGTACCGGTCACGGTGTCGGCCACTTCCTGAGTGTCCACGAAGGCCCGCAGCGCATTGCCAAAGTACACAACCCAACTGCCCTGCTACCGGGTATGGTGCTATCGAACGAGCCGGGTTACTACCGCGCCGATGCCTTTGGTATCCGTATCGAGAACCTAGAACTGGTTGTTGAAGTGGAAACCGCTGGCGATATGACGGTGATGGGCTTTGAGTCACTGACCCGCGCTCCGATTGACCGTCGTCTGGTTGATATTGATCTGCTGACAGATGTCGAACTGGCATGGCTGAATAACTACCACAAGACAGTATTCGAGGCGATCAGCCCGGCATTGGAAGGCGACGATCTGGCTTGGCTGGCACAGGCAACTGCACCGCTTAAGCGCTAACAGCTCATCTCAAGCTGTAGATACCACAACGCCCGCATTCTCGCGGGCGTTATCATATAAGCTGTTCAGGATTTGGCTCTAGAGCAAAGAGAAAGCGCGGAGTTTATAGATATAAATGAGCACTTTCGATGCCGATATAGAGCCAAATAACAACAGTCCGCTAGCCCGAGTAGGCATGGTGCCAGTCCTTCCACACCACCTCGAAACCATGCTTTTTAACCGCCTCTGCCACGGCAGCAGCCGAACGCTCATCACTGATCGAGAACTGCTCCAGTTCCGGCTCGTCATCGGCATAGCCGCCCGGTTGCGTTTTCGAGCCAGCAGACATACTGGTTACCCCTAACGGCAAGGCATTATCTCGGAACTGTGGTGACTCTCGGGTCGACAGTGATAGCTCGACTTCCGGATTAAACAGACGGTAGGCACAAATCAGCTGTACCAGTTGGCGATCATCCATAACGGACTTGGGCTGCAGGCCCCCTTCACAAGGCCTCAGGCGTGGAAACGAGATAGAATAGCGGGTCTGCCAGTAGGTACGCTCAAGGTAGTCGAGGTGACTGGCGACATAGAAACAATCCGTGCGCCACTCTTCCAATCCGATCAGGGCGCCAATGCCTATCTTATCAATCCCGGCTTTCGCCAGGCGATCCGGTGTTTCCAGCCGGTATTCAAAGTCCATTTTGTTGCCACGTAAATGATGCTCGGCATAAGTTGATGCACTGTAGGTCTCCTGGTATACCATCACGGCGTCCAACCCCAAGGTTTTCAGCTCGGCATACTCATCCTGATCCAGCGGCTGAACTTCCATGGCCAGGTAGCTGAACTGCTCTTTGACCGCCGGCACCGCTTCACGGAAATACGCCATCCCGACCTTACGCTCATGCTCGCCGGTCACCAGCAGCACGCTATCAAAATTCATCGCTTTGATAGCCTGACATTCTCGGGCGATTTCAGACTTACTCAATGTCCGGCGCTTGATCCGGTTCTCCATCGAAAAACCGCAATAGGTACAGGCATTGGCACACAGGTTCGACAGATAGAGCGGCACATAAAAGGAAATCGTATGACCGAACCGCTTGCGGGTCAGCGCAGCCGACTGCTGCGCCATTTGTTCCAGATAGGGTTCGGCCGCCGGAGAAATCAAGGCCTTGAAATCCTCCAAATCACGCTTGGGCTTACGCAGGGCACGCTCGACATCCGACGCCGTTTTGCTGTAAATCGACAATCGGATATCATCCCACTCAAGCTGCTTCCAGACATCAACGTAACTCATGCCGCTCCCCTATGCGCTCTGATCCAAAAAAGCCGTCAGCGGGCTGGAGGCTATCGCATGGTTAACCGTACCGGCCAGCCCTGCTTCATAGGCCATGCGACCACTTTCAACAGCCAGCTTGAAGGCCTTGCCCATGGCTACCGGGTCGGCCGCGGCCGCAATCGCGGTATTTACCAACACCGCATCAGCCCCCATCTCCATCGCTTCGGCGGCATGGGAAGGAGCACCAATACCGGCATCGACTATTACCGGCACCCGCGCCTGATCGATAATGATTTCCAAAAAGTCACGCGATGCCAATCCTTTGTTGGAACCTATCGGTGCCCCAAGCGGCATCACCGCAGCACAACCGGCCTCTTCCAGCCGTTTACACAACACAGGATCGGCATGGCAATAAGGCAATACGATAAAGCCTTCACGCACCAATTCTTCAGCGGCTGCCAGGGTTTCAATCGGATCGGGCATCAGGTATTTAGGGTCCGGGTGAATTTCCAGCTTCAGCCAATTTGTTCCCAGCGCTTCGCGCGCCAATTTGGCGGCAAATACGGCTTCTTTTGCATTCTTTGCGCCCGAGGTATTAGGTAGCAAGTTCACCCCGGCAGCCACAAGAGGAGCCAAAATATCATCGTCACGATTTTCGATATCGACCCGCTTTAAGGCCATAGTGACCAGTTCTGACTCGGAAGCAATAATAGAGTCCGCCATTGCCTGACTGTTGGCATATTTTCCCGTGCCGGTAAACAGGCGGGATGAAAACGTCTTGTCTGCAATAGTAAGCATTTAGCCTCCGGCAATAGCTTGGAATAAAGCAATACGATCGCCCGTATTCAGTAATGTGCTGTCCCACTCGCTGCGGGCAACAATATCATCATTCAGCGCCACCGCTGTTGCCTGCAACGGCATGTCCAACGTAGTTAGCAACGCTGTCAGACTCTGTCCTTCCAGGCACCTCACAGGTTTGTCATTGACTTGTACCTGAATGACGGATGTTGTGTCTGTCATAATTCGTTATTCTCCTGTGCCACACACCGGGCAACGTTTATCTTGGGCAAGATTGAACCTCTGCCATGCCATCGTCAGCCCGTCGAATTGCTGCAAGGCGCCAAAGGCAACCTCTCCGGCACCAGTAATCAGCTTGATAGCCTCCAGCGCCTGCATGGTTCCCATCATGCCGACAACCGGACCGGCAATGCCTGAATTACTACAGTTCTGCGGCTCTTGCGGGGCATCCGGCTGCCAGGGAAACAGGCAGTGATAACAAGGCCCCAGGCCCTGGCGAAAATCAAAAGCCATCAGTTGTCCCTGCCAACGAATGGCAGCGCCTGAAATCAATGCCTTGTTGGCACGAAAACAGGCCCGGTTGACAGCATGGCGCGTTTCAAGGTTATCGGAGCAGTCGAGCACGACATCTGCCAGCGCTACTTCCATCGCCAGTCTCTGATCAGCAAGCCGAGCCTGAACCGGGCGAACCCGGATATGCGGATTCAGCGCCTTGAGCTGTTCTGCCGCCGCCTGTACCTTGCTCTGTCCCTGATGGCTGTCACGGTAGATCACCTGACGCTGCAGGTTCGAGCTGTCGACCTCGTCATCGTCAGCAATAATAATATTGCCGACACCGGCCCCGGCCAGATACAGCGCAGCCGCCGAACCCAGCCCGCCGGCACCGACCAGTAACACCTGCGCTTCAACCAATAACTGCTGACCCTGCTCGCCGATCTCAGGCAGCATGATCTGGCGGTTATAGCGTAGAAACGCCTGATCACTGAGCATCATCACCACCCTTGGTATGCTCATGGCGAACCAACAACTGATTAAAGGCGTCAACCGCAGCCTGGGTATCGTCGGCCTGAGTCACCGCGCGAACCACCGCCACGCTGCTGACACCGGTGCGCCAGACTTTTTCAGCCCGAGCCAAGTCAATGCCGCCAATGGCCACGGTAGGGAACTGATCACCAATCAGCTTCTGGTATAGCGCCAGACGATTCAGCCCCTGTGGCTTGGACGGCATCTCTTTGGTCGTGGTCGGGAAGATATGTCCCAGCGCGATATAACTCGGCGCGAACTCGACCGCCCGCAAAATTTCATAATAGCCATGGGTCGACAGACCCAGGCGCAAACCGGCCTGCTGGATTGCCTGCAAATCAGCCGTTTCCAAATCTTCCTGCCCAAGGTGGACCCCGTAGGCCTGATGTTTGATGGCCAACTGCCAGTAATCATTCACATACACCTGGGCCTGATGCTGGTTTCCGGCAGCAATGATTTGCTTAACCTGGGCTTCCAGAGTCGGCTCGGCCGGATCCTTGATCCGCAGCTGAGTGGTGGTCACTCCCATCGATAGCAAGCGCTCCACCCACTCCGCCGAATCCACTACCGGATACAGTGCCAGCTTGGCAGGGTCTGTCGCGACAAAGGGCGCGACGGCCACTTCCTTGCTGCTCCAGCCCAGTTCATCCACTTCCTGATGATTGGCCGTGAGCGGACGCGGGAACAGCTCTCGCGTCATTGGCCAGCCCGTTTCACCATAGCCATCCGCATGACTTTCAAAATAGCCTCGAGCATGAGCTCGGGACAGCGTGACCGCATCTTCCAGCGGATAATCCAGCGCCAGTGCTGCCAGCAACATGGCACGCTGTGGTTCACTGGCACCGGCGTGGTGGCAATAGACGGCTCTCGCCTCGCCATTGTGGTGCCAGATATCGACACAGCCCTTTTCGGTCGGCAAACCGCAAATCACCAAAGACGGGTCAGCAGCCACTTGCTGCTGTATCTCGCAAAGTTCCGGATAAGGTGCAATCCACTGATCCAGCACCTTATAACCGGCAATATCAGCCTCAGCCTGATTAAACACCAAGCTGAACTGACGCTCTTCGATTTGAATATCGACAGTCTCCGACTCGCTCCACTCCACACTCACCTGCTCGCCCAGCTGGTATTTATCAGCCGCGGCAAGCAAAGGTTCCACATGCATCAGCAGTGGCGTTAAACTATCGGGTAAACATAAAGAGCTCATTAACTATCCTCTTGAACAGGGTGATATAACTCACTACCTCGAGCCCGGAATTCATCGGCTTTCTGCTGCATACCTTCGAGAGGATCTTCAAGCAACTTGATGGCCAGCTCCTCGTTCTTTTCCAGATCGCTGGCATAATCCCGCACTTCCTGCGAGATCTTCATCGAACAGAATTTGGGTCCACACATTGAACAGAAGTGAGCCACTTTTCCGGACTCCTGAGGTAGAGTTTCATCATGATAGGCGCGCGCCGTATCCGGGTCTAAACCTAGGTTAAATTGATCTTCCCAGCGAAATTCAAAGCGCGCTTTAGACAATGCATTATCACGAACTTGGGCCCCCGGATGACCTTTTGCCAAGTCTGCCGCATGAGCACATAGCTTGTACGTGATCAGACCCACTTTTACATCGTCTTTATTAGGTAATCCCAAATGTTCCTTCGGTGTGACATAACAAAGCATGGCACAACCGTACCAGCCAATCATCGCCGCACCAATCCCCGAGGTGATGTGGTCATAGCCAGGAGCAATATCGGTAGTTAGCGGGCCAAGGGTATAAAAAGGCGCTTCATGGCAATGCTTGAGCTGCTCTTCCATATTTTCTTTGATCATGTGCATCGGCACATGGCCCGGGCCTTCAATCATCACCTGCACATCGTATTCCCAGGCAATCTTGGTCAGCTCACCGAGGGTGCGTAATTCACTAAACTGAGCTTCGTCATTGGCATCGGCAACAGATCCCGGACGCAAGCCGTCACCCAACGACAGGGCAATATCGTACTGGGCACAGATTTCGCAAATCTCACGAAAATGCTCATACAGGAAGCTTTCCTGATGGTGGGCCAGACACCACTTGGCCATGATAGAACCACCACGGGAGACAATCCCCGTCACTCGCTTGGCTGTCATCGGGACATAACGCAGCAAGACTCCGGCATGGATCGTAAAGTAATCGACCCCTTGCTCAGCCTGCTCCAGCAGCGTGTCGCGGAAGACTTCCCAGTTCAAGTTCTCGGCGATCCCGTTCACCTTCTCCAATGCCTGATACATAGGAACCGTACCGATCGGTACCGGGCTATTGCGGATGATCCACTCACGGGTTTCATGGATGTTACGACCGGTAGACAGATCCATCACAGTATCGCCGCCCCAGCGGGTCGACCATACTAGCTTCTCCACTTCTTCCTCAATGGAGGAGCTCACGGCGGAATTACCAATATTGGCATTCACCTTTACCAGAAAGTTACGGCCTATGATCATCGGCTCGGTTTCCGGGTGGTTGATATTGGCAGGAATAATGGCGCGGCCTTCTGCCACTTCCCGGCGAACAAATTCCGGCGTGATTTCTTCCGGCAGGTTGGCCCCAAAGCTGAGCCCCGGGTGCTGCTGGTTCAGGACTTCGTCACGATACTTGGCCCTGCCCATGTTTTCTCGGATTGCGATAAACTCCATTTCCGGCGTAATGATCCCCTGGCGAGCATAGTGCAATTGGGTCACGCATTTGCCAGCCTTGGCACGGCGTATACGGTTCGCCTCGGCAAAACGCAGTTCATCCAGCGTTTCATCGGCCAGGCGCTCTTTGGAATAAGCGGAGCTAAGCTCATCGAGTAACTCGGTGTCGGCACGCTCGGCAATCCAGTTTTCGCGTACTTTCGATAGCCCGGCATAGATATCAACCGCCTGCGCCGGATCGGTGTAATAGCCCGAGGTGTCATAAACACGCACCGGCTCATTCGGCTCGAAAACAGGCTCTTGTTTTGTACCGCCGACCAAACTATCCGACAGCGATATCTCGCGCATTGGCACCTGGAGATCAGAACGGCTCCCTTGCACATAAACTTTCTGGGAGTTGGGATAAGGTTGGGCAGTCAGTGAATCAATAAATTGTTTAGCTTCCAGTCTCGCTTGTTTGCGACTCGACATAGCAATTTCCTTTATATTCCATATAGGGGGAAGTTGCTTGACGGATTGGTGCTTAAACAAGAGGCGTACACGTAGGGTGTGCAGCGTCATCTGGTACCGCAGCTACAGTTTTATGGATCATAAAGGTGCAGCTAAACAGAAGATTTTTCTCTTGTTCCCTTCGCAGGTATTAGCCCGATCAGGTTCTACGGATCCCGCAATGCGGTCTCAGCCAGTTGGCACTCCGACAAGTTGAGTGAAGAGTATAGGTAAGCAGGCTATCAGCAGCAAGTGCAATCGACAGAAAATGTTTAACGAATGTAAAAACAACTCGGGCCGCACTGTCATGCGGCCCGATAATTATTTGGTGTACTTTTTCACCACCGTCTTAAGCAAGGACGAATGCGTATCTCTCAGCTCACCTAACTTATGGGTAATTGTCGGCGCTCCATCCAGATCGAAAAGCTTAGGCACTGCCACTCTTTGGGAAGAATAGATACCAGTATGGCCGCTAAAGTAATAGGCGGTATAACAAGCAATAGCAAAATACAGCATATGCTCGGCACCAAACAGCTCAATCCCCATAATGGTACACGCCAGTGGTGTATTGGTGGCTGCGGCAAACACCGCCAGGAACCCTAACGCAGCAAACAGATCGACAGGGGCACCCAACAGCCAGGCCATGGTATTGCCGAGTGTCGCCCCGACAAAGAACAGCGGAGTTACCTCACCGCCTTTATAACCGGCAGCCAGAGTAATTGCTGTCAGTAGTAGTTTTAGCAACCAGCTATACCACTCGGCACCACCTTCGCTAAACGCACTCAGGATACTGACTCCCCCTTCCCGGCTTGAATAAACACCGAGGCCGATATAGTCATAGTTACCGATCCACTGCACCGCACCAATGACGATCAAACCACCCACGACAACAATCAGGTAAGGGTTTTTCAACGTTGCCTTGAAGATGTCCTTAAACACATGGGTCAGCTCGCCAAACAGGTACCCCGCCAAACCAAAAGCAACGGCTGCCAACACAATCTTCGCTATCATCACGATATCGACTTTGATGGCATGCTCGAACAACGTAATGGTCTCAAGAAAGTCTATCCGGTAATGCGTATGGTGAGCTCCCCACGCGCTGCATACAACATCTGCAAGAATAGCGGCAAACAAGGCAGGAATGATTGCATCGTAGCGCAGACGTCCTATCGCCAGTACCTCAAGGGCAAATATCGCCCCTGTCAGCGGCGTCCCAAACACCGCACCAAAGCCGGCAGCCACACCGGCAATTAATATCAGACGCGTATCAGCTTCGTTAAGCTTGAACACTCGGGCTAGCCAGTGTGTTGTCGCCCCACCGATCTGCACTGCGGTTCCTTCACGCCCTGCTGAGCCGCCGAACAAATGGGTGATCACTGTCGTGATTAATACCAGCGGCCCCATGCGTGTAGGGATACCAGCGCCAGGTTCATGGATCTCATCCATGATCAGGTTATTGCCACCTTCGGAGTTCTTACCAAGATTACGGTAGCAATAGACAATGACAACACCTGCAAGCGGCAACAAGTAAATCAACCACGCATTATCGATTCGTGTTTCAGTGGCGAGATTAAGGATCCACAGAAAAAAGGCATTTAGAGAGCCGACAATGACAGCAACAGGAATAATAAGGAGTGTCCATCTCAAGATCTGGACAAAAATTTTAGGATTAGCGCTTAATGGGTGTGCCATACCAAGTTTCTATCTCATTCGGGAATATGTTCAAGGATAGATGCTATGGCAAATGACCGGGCCCCACCATAGACGGATCTATCCTACTACAGCAGGAGTCATTATCTCAGTCGAGCGGTTAAAGGTGGAACTCCATCACCCGTTACTAACAATGGCTGTCAGTAACAACTGTCGTATGCTATCGGTAATTCCCAGAAGCAACAAGCGTAAAATGCATGTTTACCCACTTGGGTTGACCTTGAACAACTTTCACATAGTCCAGATACAGCAAAGCCCCGACATTTCTGTCGAGGCTTTTATATGTGGCAGGGGTGGAGAGATTCGAACTCCCAACACGCGGATTTGGAATCCGCTGCTCTGCCAATTGGAGCTACACCCCTGTAGTGCTGTTTTCAGCGACTTCCCAGAATTTAACTCATTCCTTAGGAAGTGATGAGTATTTTATACAGCTAGCAGAGAATTACCAGAGTTAATTCAAGAATAATGAAAATTTACATCCAAATGCACGGATAACAATCAAATCATTCATTTAGCGTTCAATCTCTGATTTTTCTCAAGGTACTCATCCACAGACTACAATGCCGCTTGTGCCTTTTTCTTCTTATAGACGGCGAACGCCACAACTGCAGGACCGACAACCAGCATTCCCATTCCCAGACAGGCAAGTGCTGTCATTTCCAACATTTCGAACTCAGACATAGTTGAACCTCATTGACTTTACTTTGTAGTTTTCGCCTTTATTCAGAGCCTGTTATTGATACGTTATAGGCACAAAATGATAACAAGAAAAACAAACAAAACAATCGCTTAACAATTAACAGACCGAGTCATAATATGAATAGACCAAGAGCAACTATGTAGAAATGTAGAAATATCGGCAATGCACGATACAAGGAGATCTGATGAGGATAGGTCTTTTTTGGTGGCAGGAAAACGAAAAAAGGCCACCTTTTCAGGTGGCCTTTTCTCTATATTTGAAGCCTGGCGATGTCCTACTCTCACATGGGGAGACCCCACACTACCATCGGCGCTATTACGTTTCACTGCTGAGTTCGGCATGGGATCAGGTGGGTCCATAATGCTATGGTCGCCAAGCAAATTCGTTTATCTTACGTCACTGACGGAAGATACAATCTGGGAAAATCTGACCAGTGTTCTCGCGCTTACATTCAAGCGTTCGTGGAGTCCGTAAAAAACCCCTTGGGTGTTGTATGGTTAAGCCTCACGGGCAATTAGTACAGGTTAGCTCAACGCCTCACAGCGCTTACACACCCTGCCTATCTACGTCGTAGTCTCCAACAACCCTTCAGGATACTTA
>NZ_JAKRFQ010000029.1 GCF_022347985.1 Photobacterium sp. OFAV2-7 | reverse complement strand
TAGAAAATGTCTCGAATCTTCAATCACCAAAACATAATCATCCAACCCTGCACCGGAGCGGAGCAAGTTTTCACGTAACGTTCATCCATTTTGGATATGATGCGTCAGCGAGTACTACTGCCACATAGCTCTTCCTTAGAGCATAACGCCTGCCATAAGGTGTGCCCCACTGAACTAACCAAGTCCACCAAACACCGTACCAAAACCGCCGAGTCAAACGCGTCACTTTGATGCCTTTGTTATAACGCTTTTTCCACCGTACCCAACCAGTTTGGTAACACTTCGCGGTACCACTTCAGATACATTTGTAACTGCTCTTTCTGCCTTGCCTGTAAGAGATTAACGACTTCGACTACAATCCAACATTTTGCGATAATTAGATGCCTTAATAACTCACAGCCTGAAATATCTGAATTATGTTTCAGGTAATTATCAATGATGGCTTCAAAATCAGCCAAACTACCCATTCTTTTAACTAATGGTGCTAAATCAATGGCCGGGCTACCTTTACCAAATCGTTCCCAGTCAAAGAGCACTAGTTCACCGTTAGATCGTCTTCCCCAATTGCCTTCATTTGTATCACCAGATATGACGACTTCAGTTTTGAACAACACATCACTTTGATTTTGGATATTGATTAATGCTTCTACGATAGTTTGGGGTAACTTTAGCAACTGAAGCGCATTCTCGGTCTGTTGTAACGACCATTCATGATGTTTTAGACATTCGGAGATTGACGGTAAAGCTCTATGAAGACTCGAAAGCTGAGCAAAGGTATCTGGGTTAGAGTTCAACTCAGTCAAAGTGACAGGATTGGGTATATACTCAATCATTAAATCATTATCACGAACACCAATTAACTGAGGTGTTCGTACGCCAAAGTCTTTGAGCAAAGGTGCTACATTCTGGTAAAAGTTGATCTCAATTATAGAGGCATGCCGTTTTTCAATGCACTGTACACCTGAATATTCAGTAAGGAATACTTTTGCTGCCCCCATTTGTGTTAGTTCTTTACTCATAACTCTCCTGCGTTATAACGCCTGCAATAAGGTGCCCCCAGACTGACCCAACAAAGCACACCGAACTCCATACCAAAACCGCCGAGTGTAACGTGTCACCTTGATGCCTTTGTTATGGCTATAGAACCTTACTTACCTAAATTGTCGTAATCTGACTTTAATATGGAGTAAAAATACTCATCCCACCAAACATCGTTTCCTTTCGGAATACATTGTCGAAAGTACCCCTCTCTCACCATGCCTAATTTCTCCATCAAACGATACGAAGCTGGGTTCTCAGGTTGGCACGTTGCAATTACTCGGTGAATATGTAGCTGGGTAAATCCATGCTCAAGTATTGCCTTAGCCGCTTCATAGCCGTAGCCTTGCCCTTGAAACTTAGGATTAATTACCCAACCAATCTCATAAGTATGGTCTCCAAACCATGGATAGAACTCAATGTGACCAATCAATACTTGAGATGACTTTTCAATTATCGGGTAGGCTTTAGGGCTAGCTCCTGAATTACTGGCTAAAAAGTCAATCACTTGGTTAGCTGAGAGTCGCCCCTCACCTAAGAAATGAGTGGTAACTTCATCTGTCATATACTCAAGTACTGATTGATAATCAGCCGACCCAAAGTTACGAATTTGAAGGCGAGAAGTCTCTAATATCATTAAATTATGTTCCTTTGAGTCAAAAAGATAGCCATAACATTATATTCAACGAATAATGTTTACTTATTCCCGTATATCAGCTGATATACGAAGAGAATATGCGAACCCAATTCATAAATATATCTACCACCCTTTAACTTGGCTGGCTTCTTCTGCGCACAGGTATATAGATATTCTGTCTCACCCTGTAACACTTTCAACTAACAAATTGGCTAACTTTGACATCCAAAAGCTCGTTTGTTGTTATCTGTGGTCAATAATATCATACACTTAAGTTAATATCTCAAATAGGGTTCGTAGTTTGCTATTTTGGCCGCTAATGGGTTAAAGAACGTCTTGATATCCAGTTAACGGAAACTGGCAGCAGGCCCGGTGCCAGTTTCCGCCTTCTATTCAGAGGGACTGATTTCTTACCTGGTACTAATTTGTTGATTTCGTATGTGAATGATGGTTAGTTTCAGGGTGAAATTGCCAATATGACGCGTGCTGGACAGCGATTATTTCTTTTCAACTATTGTGCCTACGCCATAGGCTCGAATGATAGCTTTCTTGCGTATCTCTGGCCCCTACCCCCCATTGGCCGATACCGCTATTAATTGGCAGAGCAGCGTTTGCTGCCCTTTTTCGACCGTGGAAACTCGACCAGAATAAAGCGATAAAGTCTCTGTTGAGTGTTGGCTTATTTCTTTATCGCTTTGTTATCGCTACTGTGAGTTTGACGGAAGCTCTATGCTGGTTTTCTTATTTGCCAGCATCGTATAGAGCTGGGAAATGATGGCCATGACGAAAACAGAGAACAGTATCCGGGCCCAGAGCACCATGTTTATATCCGCGCCGAGCAGCAACACCAGGGCGGTGTCTTCAATAATGCTGTGTAGCAAGTTGAGCAGCAGAACGGTGATGATGGCATCTTTGGCGGTCAAATTTCCTTTCTTGGTTTCGTTTATGATTAATCCGCCACCGTAGGAAAGGCCGAGTGTAATACCTATCACGGCTAAATTGGCGGCCTCTTTGCTCACCTGCAGCAGCTTGAGTAGCGGCATCATCAACAATGCCATTAAGTGCTCGATTTTTAATAGCTTTAACAGCCTGATGATGGTGATAAGCACGGCAATCACAGCAAAGATACTAAGCAGGTTCTCTGCTTGCCCCATTGCCCAGTCGATGTGGTTGGTATAGACCGGAGATTCATGCTGCCAAAGGATCTTGGCGGCGTGTTGATTGGTTGCCGTCGATTGGTAATACGCACTCTGGAGCCAGGCAAAAGCAAGCCCTCCGCCAACCCTTACCAGCAGCATTGACCAAAGAGGCACACCGGCTTTTTTGGAAATCATGCCTTCGATGGGCAGCCCATGGCTTAGCAGTAACAGGCTGCTTAACACGGTGATCTGAGCAACCGTGAGGGTCACATCGGTATTAATGAATACCAATATCCCGGCGTAAAGGTTGGTCAGCATCGTCGTGGCCCAAACCAGCGCCATAGAGCCCGGCAGCCCGAGCATGCCCATCAGCGGCTCTAACAGTTCACCCAGTAACGTCACCCCGCCCAGTTCATCAGCCACTTTGACCAGGATGATCATGGGGATCATGATTTTAAACAATGACACTGTTGTTGCGATGATGTCGCGGCATAACAGCTTGAGTTCGTTAACAACTCGATGCATTCCGAGGTTCCTTATTTGCCTTCTTTTGATTCTGTTATGATAACCGTATCGAAGTTAATCATATTTCGTAATCGAAGATACTTTTTAGTCAAAATTTCTTTTTGATAGAATTATCGAGTGAATAATTACGTCAAAGAGGGATTCAAGAAATTATGGATATTGACCGCATTGATCGCAAAATCCTCATGAGCTTACAGAAGAACAACAGGGTGGCGAATGTTGATCTAGCTGAGGAGGTTGGCCTTTCTCCCCCGGCTTGCCTTAAGCGGGTAAAGCGCCTGCGTGAAGGGGGCGCGATCATTGGCGATGTGTCGCTGGTTAATCCGGAGTTAGTCGGCAACATGATGACCTTTGTCGTTTCTATCGAAATGGACAGTGACAGAGGCGATGTCTATCGCAGCTTTCGCAGCTCGATCATGAAGTACCCCGAAGTCACCCAGTGCTACCAGATATCGGGAAGTTATGACTTCCTGCTCATCGTGCGGGTTCATGATATCCAGGCGTATGAAGATTTCATCGAAGGCTCATTGCGAAAGGATCTGAATATCAGAAAATTCCATACATCGATTTCTTTACGGACCGTCAAATTCTCTACTGAAGTGAATCTGGATAGGTCCGAATCCGATTAGGGCGTTGTTAGCTTGATTGGGAGAGTAAGTGGTTATCCATACCAAAACCGCCGAGTGTAACGGGTCATCTTGATTGCCTTGTTATGCCTACATGCAGCTTATTTCATCGGTACTTTTAGGAGCATTAATACACTATCCTCGGAGTCAACAGCGCCCCACTCCGCCCGTATTTGTTCCGGTGTCGATGGGACTTGAACGAATCCTGCTTTCTCGTAGGCTCTTATTGCCCTTGGGTTTTGAGCTGATGGCTGCATCATAAAAGTTCGAACTTCAAATCTAGCTGTCAGATACGAACAAAGCGTAATGATGGCATCAGGTCCTAAACCTTTCCCACAGTAAGCTTCACAGCTCATCCATATATCAAGCTCAACCCGATTCTTTGAATCGATTTCGTTGTATGCAACCGTACCGATCGGGGAGTTCTCATACAGAATAACAAACATGCGCCCGAGTTCGGTAGATAGGCCAGTGAAGTAGTGTTCCTTCCAGTCGTCACAGAAATCCTTAAGGGTCTTGGTTTCACCGTCAGGTGGATAGATAAATGAAGCAATATCTGACTCATGCCCCCATTCAAATATTGTACGACGGTCTTCAACTATAGCTGGACGCAATATCGTTTTCTTGCCTTTAATTACGTTCATGAACAATTTACTCCCCACAGGCATAATGCCTGCGATAAGGTACCCCACTGAACCAGCAAAGCGCAGCGAACTTCATACCAAAACCGCTGAGTGTAACGCGTCACCTTGATTTCCTTGTTAGCTGCGTTTACGTATCTTGTTACCTACATATTCACCACATTCGCTGCAATATTTATGTCCTGGCAATACCGAATGACCACGGCTACATTTTATAACAACATCATTATCAGTTATATTATTCGCTGAGTATAAGACAGCATAAGCTGTATAGTAGAATAACAACCAGTGCCCAGATACACCCTTAAGATAATTATCCTCGTTACCACTTTGGTTCTCTAAAATCATAAAGCCAAAGAAGTTCAAAATCATATAAGCAAACAAGAAATAAAATACTACTTTCATCCATAAAGGACAGCCCCGCAACATAGCTTGCCACACTTGCTGTTTGGGAAAGCCTTTCGATAACCTTGATCCGATCACCATAGCCGGAGGCATTACAACGAAAATACCAAAATGCAAAGGCCAAGCTGGCAACCCAAATGGTCGAACGATGTCAAAAAAACCACAAACATGAGCAATGATACTAGCGAAAAAGCCCACTAACGTTATGTACATACTAATCTTGAAAACTTTATGCATAATTTTCCTTGCAGCTAACGTCCTGCCAACCATACCACTTACCTTGATTGAGCCCCTTAAACACTTAACCCAACCAGAAGTAAATCGTCCGTGTTGGCAGTCCGCCTTAAACAGATTGTTAGCTGTTTAGTCCACTCTTTCATACAGAGCCTCTAGTGAATCAAGATACACTAGAGTGTTTACTTTCCATTCGTTCCCAGGCTTATAAAATGTTATTTGCCAGTAAATCGCATGATTGCTAAATTTGTGGAGATAGTAGTAACGCAAGAATGATGAACCAATTTTTTCTGTTTTGATAAAATCTGTTCCTGTAGCTTCTCCATACCTTTGGTCTACAATGGGCCATTGCCCTTTAATTGTATTCACTAAGTTATCTAGTTCTACGTCAGCAGCTGGCCAATATGGCTTAGCTAAATCTATACCTTTTTGAAATTCTTTTTTATAAAAATGTTGAACCATTTTATCCGAAAGGACTCTAGTAGAGTCTTCGTCACTTAGTGAGTTTGCAGTAGCAACCCCTGTGAATAAAAAGAACATAATTCCTAATACAACTCTCATTTATTACTCCATTATTTGAAAACTGCTAACATTTTATTATCTGCTTAATCCAGCTCGATAAAGTTACCGTTTGTATCCTTAGCAAAGGCGACTCCAGCTTTATACTCAAGAAGCGCAATGAAACTATCGTCTTCACGTAAAACAACACCTAATGATACATATGAGGTATTTTCCGGATCATCCATATATTCATCTGTTTCAGTGCCAGTTGTAATTCTCCAACCACTATCATCGTCATAATCAGGTTCCTCTCTATACAAATAACCAACAGGCTTACCTTCATAGAGAATATTGTTTGTGACGAAGCAGCGCTTAATATACTTATCCGTAATTGAAGGTACAGGATCATCAAGATCAATATCGATGATATGGCATGCCTGAAATTCAACCGTATCTTTGTACTTAAGATCTTGAATATACTCAGGGTTATTATCTAAATAACCAGAAAAGCCATGCTCAGTTAAGTTAGTGATTTCTACCCACATTCTTTCGGCCCTTGGGGCTTCTGGCTCCTGAGAGTCAAATTCGAAAATTAGCTTAGCCTGATTTCCTGGTCGAAGCTTTGAAATCACTTCTTTTGATGGCTTATAAAACGTATACGGAAACTCATCAGCAATAGCTTGAGCATCTTCTAATTTCCAACTTTTTCTTACCACAATACCTCCGATTTATAATGCAGATAACGCTTGGCATAAGGTGCGCCACGACAATCTTACCAAGCACACTGAACTTCATACCAAAACCGCCGAGTGTAACGCGTCACCCTTGATGCCTTTGTTACATGCGATTACGTAAGTTTCTTTTCCATCGATAAAACATATGAATATGGATTATTACGTATATTATTTCGACTATTTCGATACATAATTGAAGAAACACCAATCGATGCGCCTGCAGCAATTAGTAACGGCACAGTACCAATCGAAGTCCCCAAAGTCGTACCTACTAATGAAGCCATACCACTAATAGAAAAATCACTAAGTAAATATTTTATCTTGTTTCCTTTTAGCTGTGATTTTAGGCATTTAATTTCTGGCTGAACTTTATCCTTATATGCTACCGTCACTTGTTGCCTTAAAGCCCTTATATCGTCAACTTCACCACAATCAAGTATAGTTCTAGTTATATCCTGTAATGCGCCTCTAAAGGAAGTCAACTCATCTAGATGCTGCTGTCTAAATTTTAATAACTTATCTATATCTACTGTATTCGGAATATAGATGCTTTGTATAACAATATCTGCAAGCATGCTATCTACAAGATTCCTAGGTTCAGCATTGAATTGCCTCCCCCCATATTCAGGTTGCTCATTTAAATAAAATATATCAGAAAGACAAGATGGGCATTGACCGGTATTTTTGATCATCTCTTGTGTAAAACGGTCGAATTGCTCTCGACAATCCGGGCATCTGATGAAGGTACGACTCCTTTTGGGAATGTAGCCATCTGCAGACAACCTAGTATTAAATTGATTGTATACCTTAGAATCTGCAACCGTCGATAAGTTATTGTTTTTAGCGACTCGATTAGCAAGTGCTGACATATAATATGCTGAGAATTTACCGTCAGTAGTGATAAAACCATCATCATCAATACGAGCAGAACCTATTGTATCCATTAACTGTTCAGTCATTTTTCCAGAATGAATTCTTGCTTGGTCTATCCCAAGTTTGGATTTTAGTATGTAAGACATTTTATTAGGATGCAGTCTATGGCGTTCCCCACCTGAGTTAAGTATTCGAAGACCTTCAGGGCTTCCTAAATACTGTATAGCTATATCCGATGCTTCTTTTACTTCTCGAGATGAAGGCGTTACTTCAAAGGGACGAAGAATTCTTTCTCGCGTAAGCAGGTTAGCTACCTCACTCTGATATGGATTTGCCATAGAGTAAGGTACTATTGTATTAATTTCATCCCAATATAATATTGCAGTTTTAACCCACGAATCGTCATGAATATCAATCCATGGGTAATAAAGCGTTTTATTGAACATTTATTTCTTTTTCCTATTAGCAACCAAAAATGGTTAAACAAATCTCATATAACAATTAGAGCATGTAACATTATATTCAACGAATAATGTTCACTTATTCCCGTATATCAGCTGATATACGAAGAGAATATGCGAACCCAATTCAAAAATATATCCACCACCTTGTAACACTTTCAACTAACAAATTGGCTAACTTTGACATCCAAAAGCTCGTTTGTTGTTCTCTGAGTTCAATAATATCATACACTTAAGTTAATATCTCAAATAGGATTCGTAGTTTGTTATTTTGGCCGCTAATGGTACTATCTCTGATTAATGAACGCCTTGATATCCGGTTAACGGAAACTGGCGGTTTGCCGGAGTCATAAACCACCTTCTGCTCAGAGGTGCTGATTTCTTACCTGGCACTAATGAGTTGGTGTCGTTGTGAATGATGGATAATTTTAGGGTGAAATCGCCAAACTTGACCTTTTGGCACTGTGTTTCCATTTTCGGTGATTTGCTTAACAGCCTTCACACTCAACACATCAACAAGCTCATGCTTTGGTTCAAGTTCTGGTCACTATGAATCGCTCAAAACTATCCACCTGAAAAGTTGACATAAGTTTTTGAAATGATTTATTTTATGTGGAATGTTTCAGGCTGAAATCGCCATGATGTTTCAGGTCTGCCACGCCAGCAAAAAGGCGCGGCGATAGCATGGGTTAACGCCTTGAACCGATAATGCCAAGCGTTGGGGTACACGCAAAAATACTTCGTATATTTTACTTTCTGTTCCATGGTGGTTCGTACATCAGAATTAGCAGGCGTTCAATGGCCAACGCCATATTGGCGTCTTGAGTCTCCACCCAGCGGACTGACACACTTTCTTTAATGTACGTACGTCTTTCTAACCTGTCAGGAAAGTCAGTTTTATAAGCTCTTTGCAGGGCATGGTTATCATCTCCTGATAAGTGCTTACTCAGAAGCCTATCTCGCAAACCGCCGGACCCTTTGGCTTCACCAATATAGACGAGCGCGCCGGTATGATCGTAGACGATGTAAGCTCCCGGTTTTCTTGGGGGCTGAGCAACACCAAATAGAACCGGTTCCATATTAAAGAGTCGTTCTATATCAGATTCAATTTGGGGAAGTAATTCTGGCAGCTTTTCATTCCAAATTTTCAAACGGTACTTGTTGTTTTCAAACTTAACGATTGAAGCACCCAAGCCTGCTTTCTTATCCTCGAGGGCTGATGTCAACACAGGCCCTATCAAAGGTTTGCCCTAAAATCACTTATATTAAAGACTCATACACATCCGATTAATGGGCGTTTGCCTCAATAAAAGCAATGCTTGTCAAAAGGCAAGACCAGACTCTATAAACTACTAGCGAACTTGTAGATCATAGTAAAAGACCCCTGACTTACAGTCGTTACGGTAAACGTATAGCAATATCAACAACAATAGAACAGCTTAAAGTTATTGCATCAGAATCCTCATAACTTACGATGATTAAGAGAGCCAATGTACAATGGGCTCTCAAAGTTACGTGTAAGACACTTAGTAGAGTGATTGAACCGTTTCATGCCCAAACCATTGATTTAATAAAGCCAATGATTCATCCGATAGATGTTGTGTAATAAGCACTGTCAAATTACGCTTGGGTCTAGAGCACGCCACGTAAAAGAGATTTCGATTTCTTTCTAATGCATCTATTTTGTTTTCTGGACATGTCGTATGCAACCACGTAAACAATTGATCCCAATTGTATAAGTTCCACCCTCTGCCCAGAACAACTAGAACATTGTCAAACTCTGCACCTTTCACTCCGTGCTTGGTGGAAAATGGTGTGTGGTTCTTAATGAATTTTCCAAAAGTAATCAGCTCTTTAAAAGGCACATCTCTGAGTTTTTGTAACTCAGTTAAAGATCTACTCTCTGATATTTCGTCACTTTCAGATGTATCCAACCTATCTTCAAGAGAGGATATCTTGTCGGGCAAAATAGAAGGGGACATAGACCTGAGGAGAGCCATTATGTTACCAACAGAACCCTCTTCTTTCAGTTCAGACAATGCGTCAAAGTTAGCTTTCCATACAGTCTTATCGGAAGCTTTCTTTATTTTGGGAGCATTTGCTCCAAGAGCTAAAAACATCTTCCCATACAGCCCTTCTTCAAAGCTTTCTAAGGCAGGCAGCAACGTGTTTACCATATAGCTTACATGGGCATTTTCTAGATTGAAGAGCGAATCATTATTGGAAAAAGCATTAACTAACGCTTCATAGCCTTGCTCCGATGCCATCACCTTGTGCGTAAGCATGAGAATTCTTGAGGTATCTGATGAAAAGTCCCAACCAACTTCAGTTAACCTACTTTTTGCCAAGACTAAGGCATCATGACTGTCACTAGGAAACAAATCACCTTTCCAATGACCACCAGTTTGTCTATCACCTTGCCAACTATTCGTGTGATATATAGACACATTCCCCAAATCAGCGTCCTCTCTAGCAATCTGAGGTAGTTCAGGCCTCATGTTATTGAGGGTTTCAACTATTCTAGAGGCGGAACGGAAGTTTGCACCTTTTGCAATTTCGGTTAAATTTGGATGGGCTAATGAGCCAGCACCAGTTCTATATATCTTTTGCCAGCTATCCCCAAAAAAACCTAATAAAGGTGCAGATGGTCCATATTCAGAAGCGACAAAATATTCTATAAGGGCCTCTGCGAACTCTTTATGTGTGTCTTGATATTCATCTATGAAGATTATTGGATATCTAGCCACTAAGTTTCGTCGAAACTTCTCCTTGCTTAACAACAAAACCATCAAAGGAAGGATGTCATCATGGCTAAGATGAGCTTCTGTATCAGTTAATCTGCGTCTTCCTGTTGAGTAGAAAATCTTCCTTTTTTCGTCATCTTCGATCTCATTTATCAATTCCTCCCATTTAATATGTATTGTTGGAAGAGATTCCCATAAGAATGGTTGATGGTCTTGTATTAATGACCAGCAAAAACCATGAATAGTGGAGGCAAAGACTATAGGATTACTATCTGTTCGAGTATTGATTTCTTCTGTTGCTACATTGGTGTAGGTGATACAAGCAACTCTCTGGGACCGTTTAGCTAAATGTTTCCCTTTTTCATCAATAATCAGTTGAAGGCCTTTAACAAGAGAAAAAGTCTTACCTGCTCCTGCACCAGCCTCTAACTTAAAGTGCCTTTTATTTCTTATACAGCTATACATTTGATGGAGTGCTTCTTCAGCAGCTACTTCTGCACTTTCAATTACATTTGGCATTTCAATTAGTCTCTACCTCAGCAACGTTAGTTTCAGTGCCCCTTGACTCTGTATCAGGGGCTTGAGTTTCTGGCTCGAACGACGGTTGTGGCGGTGTGCAGAATTCTCTAGCTAACCACTCTAGACCTTCTTTTATATATAGGGGAGTCTCCCAGTTGGTGATTTCAACACTATACTTTATCGCAAAGTCAGTCTTATCTTGCTCTTGTGCAATCTCCCAAGCTTTCAGCTCTCGATCTTCTTCACCAACACTTGGCATTCCACTAAACAAAGTGCTGTTTGATAGAATAAATGCATCTTCAAAACTACGAGCACTTGCATCACCTGCGACATTAGGAATTTGATAAGCTATGCGTAGCTTTTTGTGAACTTTGTATTGCTCATCCAGTGCAATCAATTGTGAAGGGGCCACCTTGTTATCAAACCATGCTTTAATACAACTATTACTGGTTCCATCACTCTCAGACACACGGCATTTCTTTCTTCTCGTCGAGCCTTCCGGTTTGTTTGTGGCGTCAATATCGGTGATAACTAATGTCGGCAACTCTAAAAAGTCTAATAGTGGGAAGAATATTTGAGCGTATGCCCCTCCTACCTCCATCGTAGTAACATAACTGCAACCGAGTGAGTATAAACCACTGCTGTTTGCATCAACTTTTCGGATCATTTCTGGAAGCATTAAACGCTCAGTCGTACCTTCAATCAGTATTGCTTGATCTGCAAAAAACAAATCGCTCTTTGTTTGTGTCAGGTATTTATGAAGAAACTCTTTGTTTTTTTTCTTATCAGGCTCGCTCAAGTTGACACCTTGATACAGCTCTTTCAAATTCTTAACTTCAGTGTGGCGTGAGCATGCATTTTGGCTTTGCCCTTTAGTTAAGAAATATCTGATGGAAGAGAATCCCCCTTCATTAGCTAAGTGTGACGAGTGTGTGGTTACTAGATACTGGCTTTCACACAAGTTATCAGTATCAAAGGCGTTACGGATTTCTATTAGCTGTCGAATAAATACACTTTGCATCTGCGGGTGTAAATGCGCTTCAGGCTCTTCAATAACGATAAGATGAACACATGGTTGAGGTTGCATTACACTCAATGCTTGATAGAACTCATAAAGTCTTAGCAGCAT
Organism: Photobacterium sp. OFAV2-7; assembly: GCF_022347985.1. Classification (GTDB taxonomy): domain Bacteria; phylum Pseudomonadota; class Gammaproteobacteria; order Enterobacterales; family Vibrionaceae; genus Photobacterium. Next base: position 5,012 of record NZ_JAKRFQ010000029.1, on the reverse strand, counting down.
AAATAGTAGGTTTCTGCTTCCAAGACCGTTGAAGCTCTCTGGTAGATTAATCCCGTTATAACCTTTGTATGAAACTGTAGTGTGATTGCTAAGTAGTTTGTTTACATCAAGTTTTGTTTCAGTTTGTAGGTGCGGGTCGACTAAACCGGGATAATTGAACTTATCAAATATCGGTGCGAGAGCGCTGAGGTTCCCATTAAATTGTTGGTTGATGTCGTCTTCAACATTTTTAGTCGCTTGATTAAGAGCATCAGCCAAATTTCTACGTTCTGATCCTACATCATGCCTATTTGCCGATTGGAATAGCTCTTCAAGAACCTTCCCTAGTATAGGTTTCTCTCCACTATCCAAGACTCTCTGAGCGTCAATAAAATCAAGTCTTATTATTGACTCTAAACTACTAAAAGGTATGACTTTTTTATTACTATCATCAGAAGGATCTTGAGCCTCAATAATCAAGTCATACAAAGTAGATATTTTGTTTTTTATTGAGGCAATAATACTTTGATGATCGGCATCTGCTCCCATGGGAGACTCTGTAAATAGCTCGTCTATTTTTCCTGCTTTCAAACTAAACAGGATGTTAACTTGAGCCTCATTACATTCGGGGTCCAAATCAATCACAAAGTCCCCAAGCGCGCCCAAGTCTTCATTTTTCTCGTAGGAAATTGTTAATGTAGCAGAGATTTCTGGGAGAGCAGCTCTAATCTCCCCAAGCTCGCTCTCCTCTACAAACAGCCTGTGGGCTTCAATAAATCCATCTAAACAACTTAAAGAAAAGTCTTCAAACCTGAAGCCACCTTTGGAGCCTAGTAGAACTCTCAAGAACTCAGTAAGTGACGTTTTACCACTGTTGTTCCTACCTACCACAATTGTAGAGTCTGGCTCTAGAGATAGCTTGACGTCATTCAACAAGCGAAAGTTCCTAACAGAAATTGCCTTTAGTTTCATTGGTTTAAACCTTATTCTTAGAGTAGACTACTTTACCATTAAGCAATTGGTTTTAATTAGATCTGATTTATATAAATGATACGTTTACAACGCTAAGGGGGGAGTACGCTTGATTGACTGCAATTCACCTCAACTCTACGAGTAGGGCTACATCAAAATGATCTGCACCAACAATACTTGACACTAAGTTAAGCGACTTGCCATACCAGTAGTTATTCATAAATTGCTATTTTAGCTAAGACACTGACAAACTTTTGTTTAACTTCACGTTAGCCTCATCACCTCTCCCACCTTTTCTGCGCACTGGAAGTTGATACCTCGCCTTTTCCTGCAACACCCACAACCATAATCTTGATAACGACAAGGTGAGTTGCTCACATCGATTACAAACAATAACAGACACTTTGGCTAAAGTTGTAAATAGAATGCAGTGTATGCTATCTTCCGTCATCCTTTTGGCGATTACCTCTGATGATACAGAAGAATGACGCATCGATTTATTGATGTTTGTCACAATACTTCATTTTAAATCAATAGTTTGTGTAGATGGAACTTTGCAGGCGTTACATGTTTAGGTGACGGGGTAACATCTTTAATAATGGACGTTGTAACACTTGGTATTAGCGTGATGATAAACGTAAAACGCATTCAATTTTATGAAAATAGTACAAAGCAAATAAAAGCAAGGCATATAGCGAAGTCGAACAAAACATGAATATCAGTATTAATAATCGCTCACTGGCGCCGGAAGTGTTTGACAGTGAGGCCGAGCTGCAGTCTCTGATTGAGAAGAACCCTAACCTGCTAATTCACCACCATGAGTCGCCTATCATTTATGCGCGTCGCGAGGTCAATTTGCCTGATGCGGGCTACCTTGATTTGTTGTGTATTGACGAGGAAGGCACGCCGATCGCTGTCGAGGTTAAGCTGGGCCGTAATGCCGAGAGCCGTCGTAAGGTGGTGGCGCAGGCGTTTGACTATGCCGCTGATCTCTCGGAGCTGACGATTGACGAGCTTGATGATATCTGTGGTGGTTCGATTGAGGCTTGTCTGTCGGCGCTGGAGCTGGAAGAGAACCTGTGGAAACGGTGCGGCACCAATTTGCGTGCCGGCCAGCTGAAAATCATTGTAGCCGTCGACGAGACCAACGAGAGTCTCAACCGTATGGTGCGCTACATCAATGACCACAGCGACTTGGATGTTCGCCTGGTTGCTATCAGCAAGTTCAACGGTGGCGAGATCCTGGTGCCTAATATTATTGTGTCGGGTAATGGCCAGGAGAAGGTGGTCAAGAAGAGTAAGCTGCGCTCTGGCGATGACCGTGTCTCGGAGACGTTCGAGGCGCTGATCCGCACCTATAATCAGACGGCGATGTTCCCAACCACCGGCAATGCGGTGACTTACCGCCCTATTCAGATCGAGGGCTGGAACAAGAAAATCCACTATGAGTTTTTGCGCCATCCTAAAACGGCTGAAATTGGTGTCGAGATCCATAACGAATCCAGCAGCTATGCGGCGGTATCGAACTACCTTGATACCCTGGACGGGGTTGAGTTGCGCGGTCATACCCTTGCTGTTGCCAAGCGCCGCGAAGGGAGCGCCCGTGGTCGCGCGTATATCAAGTTCGATGAGAATACCGAGCCGGGCATCATTGTCGATGCGATGACGGCACTGATTGAGCGGACCAAAGATGAAATTGAGTTTTCCATGGTCAGCAACCGCACCGCCAAAAAGTTTAGTTACTGGGTGACGTCTGATGACAATAATGACTGATCGCCACCCGGAGCTATTCCCGGAAGAGTATGACTTCATTAATGACAGTGTCACCGATGCCAGGCTGAGAAAGCGTGGCATCAACCCGATGGCGCAATCCTATATTGATGAGGTGAACGAGCGCCGCTACAAGATGGGGGTTAAGGCGTTTATGCCGACCAGCGCCTCGCCGGAGCACCATCTTGCGACCCTGAATGATGATCTGTTTCTCACCTCTCATGCCTTCCTGGCCCAATAAGCTCTGGGTAATGTAACAGACGTGACAGTGTCTCGCTTCGACTATACCTTTCTGCGGCCATGAAATTTCAGTCGCTAGCCAGGCTGATTTCACGCTTAAGTTGCTGATAAATAATGTTTTGACTGTGTGATTTCAGGGTGAAATCGCCACGATTTCACGGGGTGTTCAGGTTTGTCCGAACCGTACCAGTACATGCCAGAGTAGCTTGAGGTGCTGTAACGCATCGCTGAGCTGTTGCTCTGGCAGGCCATTATTGTTCTGTACCAGTGTTCTGGCTGCCACACCGATGGCATAAGCTGTCACTTCGCCATCAATAGCAACACGACGGGCGAGGCTTATCATCTCCGGGCCGCGAAAATCTTCTGGCACCTTTGCTACGGGCAGACGGTAACCCGGTCGCCACATCAGCTGTATTTGATAGCGCTCACACAGTTGGCGAAGGTCCTCTTCCTGCGTGGTTCCCTGGAAGGAACTGTCGGCAACCAGTAACTCGACATCAGAGGCCAGATCAAGCTGGCCATGGATTTGGGCTTCAATATAGTGGTCGAGGTTTCTGACCACAGGTTGTGATTGGCGGAAGTCTATGCCACTCCCCCTCCCCGCTTGCGACAGGCGTTTCATCATTTGTACTGGGCGGATATCTTTCAGCCCCAGGGCGGTTTCCCGGTCAAAGCTTTCTGTCAGCAGCGATGCCAGAATGGGTGTGAACTCTGCCATCGTTCCCCTGACGGAGGGCATTAAATAGGAGTCGCCAAAACAGAAGGTCGATCGGTGAGAGACCGCCGAGGACAGGACGAAGTAGCATGAGCCGAATCTTGGACAGGGACCATCAGGATGCCGGAACAAATCCAGTGCGCCGTACTTTGGCCTTTCACTGAGGTCGGTGTCGGAGAACACATCGCCAAAGAGGTGGTTTTCCCACTCTGCTCTTTCTCCCCCCACGCAAGGGTCGAGCTTGCCGTTTGATATCAAAGATTCAAACTGGTTGAGGTAGCGGCCCAATGCCATCATCGACTGGGCGACAGTGCAGCCATTGCCGCCAATACGGTCAGGGTGAAAATGAACGGCTATCGGTGCCCTGTGGTTGATGCTATCCAGACATGTCGATACATCGCTTTGAGACAGGTTCGACATGTGCAGAATGTGCTCTAGCATTCGCAATTCATGCGTATCGAGATTGTTCGCCTGTTGGGTGACAAAGCTTATGGCTCGGGCCTGAGCCTGCGTCAGCTGCATTGGCAGTCCTCTGTTTGGTTTATGTCTTTGTAATCTAGCATGGAAAAAGACAACAAAGAATATCGTTGAGGGAGCAGGTTAGGCCGATACCGTGAGCTGCCTAAATCAACCTGAACCGGTTGGCTTTCCACTCTGCCCCGTCAATCACGCCTTGCTGATAGAGACCGCCCCAGTCGAAGAAAAAGGGAGCAAAACCCGAAGCGCCAGTTATGTGGCTCAGGCCGATGGCGGCAACGACAACAGCGGCGGCAATCGCGTATTCAACCGGATCGCCGGTGCGAAATCGTCCTCCGAACAGATGGAAGCGCCGGTCGCTGAGCGGCGAGAACGGCACGCCGGAGACGGTGAGGGCATCGGTCAGAATATGACTGACACCTCCCCAGGCGAAGGCCACCAGTATGCCGTGATAGTCCCAGACAAAGGTAAAGGCGATGGCGGCGAGCAGCCAGTGTGTGAGGATGTGGGTCGGCCCGCGGTGTTTGATGTGGCGCCCGGTGAGTTTGAACAGATACTCCAGCCAGTCCGGCGCGGTTGCTCCGGCGACGCAGGCCGCGACATGGGGCGGCGAGATAACGGCACAGAGTGCTCCGGCAATCAGGGTATGGTTGAGCCACTTCATGGCCTGCCTTCTCCCATTTTCTGACCTTGATTCTTGCCGTGGTTTTGGTTTTGGCTTTGGATATGAAGTTGCTCAGGGCTCAAATTTGACCGCGGCAGGTAGGCCAGTTTCTGCAGATACTGGTTCACTTGCGGGGCCCGGGCTGAATCGCACATCGAGATCAGTGCCAGTCGGTTTTCGACGATCTGGGCCTCG
>NZ_JAKRFQ010000295.1 GCF_022347985.1 Photobacterium sp. OFAV2-7 | reverse complement strand
TCCCGACAAGATGACGGAAACTGATGCTGTTACCGCTATATGGCCGGCGGCTGAACTGAACGTACTCACGCCCGTAGTGCACCATTTTGTCGTCATAGTCTGTCCAGTCAGCAAGCTGGCCGTTTAGCGTAATTGGAGACTGAAGTTCATAGGCATATAAGTCGCGCCCTTTTTTGACTGATTCCAGAAAGCTGGCTTGAGAGCTAAACAGGTTGGGGCGCTCGTTCAGTGCCGTGGCGACAGCACGGGTCGTGCCGACTAGCGTTTGTTCTTGTCCTTGGCGAAGTAGTTTTTCCATTTCAAGAATATATTTGTAGCCAACCCAGGGCAGGGTGAGCAAAAAGCTTGAAATGAGAATGACTTTTAATCGGAGGCCGATACGAAATTTAGGCATAATAATGAATAACCTCGGTTATGAGCCCCACCGGTAGCCCATGCCATATACAGTGTTGATGCAGTCGAAGTTATCATCATATTGCAGAAATTTTTTGCGGATCCGTTTTACATGGGAAGTGATTGTGCTGTCGTCGACAACAACCTGAGCTTCATCCATTAGATCATGACGGCTTTTGACATGTCCCGGGCGTTTAGCCAGCGCATAGACCATCCAGAATTCAGTGACAGTGAGCTCAACCAGTTGTTTGTTCCAGAATATTTGCATCTTATTCTTATCAATTGTCAGCGCTCCGCGTTCAATCAGCGTATCTTGCTCTGTCGGAACAGCAAGAAGGTCACTGCGACGAAACAGGGCTGCAATACGGGCCATAAGGTGAGGCAGACTGACATCTTTGGTCAGGTAATCATCGGCACCCATCCTCAGTCCGCAGACGGTATCAAAATCACTATCTCGCGCCGTCAGAAAGATAATCGGCACGGTAGGAGACAGCGCGCGAAGAGATTGGCAAAGTGTAAAACCACCATCAATTTCATTCTGAAGGCCAATATCAATAATGGCGAGATCAGGCAGGTTCTGTTCGAATGCCGCTTGGGCTTCGGGGCGGTTGTCATACCCCTGAACGCTATAGCCATGCTTCTTTAAAACATCGATATAGTTTTCGCGGATAGCGGCTTCGTCTTCGACAATCACAATCTTCTTCATGTATGACCTTAGCGGGTATTAATAGGTGGTTCAGGTTGTTGATATGTGGTGACTATACAATAAAAAATGCCTGAAAAAAGCCACATCAACCAATTGCCTTTTTTTTGCCACAATTGATCAGCGTATTGCCCTTTTTCCTCCCGAAGAATGCCAGATCTAGTTGGTTTAATTACCTCATCGAAACGACACCGATACAGCCCAAGCGCTAAAGACACGGTGTCGGTACTAAACAACCAGTCAGCACACTGTTTACTGATGAGGATAGAAAAATGAAAAAGCAGCTAATTTCGACACTGATTGCAACTTCTATGATGGCTTCTGTTATTGCGCCGGTAGCGCAGGCTTCAGAGGGACAAACCTCCGGATACAACACAACTCAGGATGCCTATACCGCTGGTCAGGATGAGCAGTTAATCGGCTTGGGTTCCGGCGCGGCATTTGGCGCGCTGGTTGGTGGTCCGGCAGGGGCTGTGATTGGCGCTATTGTTGGCGGGATTGCCGGTACGGCAATGGGGCAGGAGCAGTATATTCAGGCTCAAGATGAAGAAATGCTGGAGCTGACAGCACGCAATGGAGAACTTGAGCGCATAAGCCAGCGCTATAGCCAGTCACAAATAGAGATTGCACGCCTTCAGCAGCAAATCATAGATCAGAACAACCTGGAACAACGGCAGATAGATTTGGCACTGGAGATGAATGTGCACTTTCGTACCGGTTCAGCCCAGATTGAACCACATTTCGAGGCACAACTTGAGGAACTGGCAGAGCTAATGAAACAGGCGCCGGATGTGAAGTGGGAGCTTGCCGGTTATGCAGACCGCCGCGGTGATAGTCTGAAAAACTACAACCTGTCTCAGCGTCGTGTTGATGCTGTCCGAGATTACCTTGAGCAACGTGGTGTGGACGGTAGCCAGATCTTAGCCTCAGCCTACGGCGATCAGGAGCCATTGAAAGCGGAGCAGAATTTTGAAGGTGACTTCTTTGACCGTCGCGTAACGCTTCGCAGCAACCAGAGCCAGGTCCGCACGGCAAACACGCATTGATGGAGCGATGAAGTATGACGCCAAAGACACCGAAAGGAGCACCTGATTGGGTGCTTCCTCTTCTCATCATCATGTTACTAACGATGCAGTTAACGGTTAAAGCTGAAGACGTGACAGAGCAGAAAATTGATATTTTGCACGGAGAAACGCTTAAAGCCTGGAATGAACTAGAGAAAGTGGCCCATAAGGAGTATGAATAATGTTTGCTGATGAACAGTTGTGGTTAACCTTGTTGCTGAAACTGACCGTACTTCATTTCAGTCTTATTTATTGCTAGGTCTTTTTTTAGGGAGGGGGCATGAAGAGAGAAAAAACTCGCCCGCAGGCGAGTTCTTCTTGTTTTGATTAGGTTAGAGTACTGCTCGTAACCTGTCTTGTACAACCTCAACTAAGAGATCTGGCTGGAACTTGGAGATAAACCGATCACAGCCGACTTTTTTCACCATCGCCTCGTTGAAGCTACCACTGAGAGAAGTGTTCAGGGCGATAAACAGATCATTCATTCTAGGATCGTTGCGGATTTCATAGGTTAGCTTGTAACCGTCCATTTCCGGCATTTCGGCGTCGGTGAACATCATCAGGATTTCATCATTGATACTCTTGCCTTCATCACACCAGCCCTTAAGCAGGTTGAGCGCCATCAGACCGTCGCTGGCTTCAATAATCTGCAACCCTAACTGAGAAAGGGTGTCGCGGATTTGCGCACGGGCAGTTGAAGAGTCATCAACAATCAGTACCTTGCGGCCATGGAAATGGTTCACGATATTGTTATCAAGAACTTCTTCTGAGATCTGAATGTCATAGTCAATGATCTCAGCCAGCACTTTTTCGACATCGATAATACTAACCAGTCGGTCGACACCATCACGCTGCAACTTAGTAAGGGCCGTTAGGTAGTTGTTCTTACCAACCTGGCTTGGTGGCGGCTGGATATCACGCCAGGTTAGGTTTTCGATGTTCATTACCTGGCCGACGAGGAATGCCTGTACCGAACGGTTGTATTCGGTGATGATCATATTGCTTTCGCCGTCTGTATCGACGGGGCGCATACCAATTGCCTGGCGAAGATCGATGACAGGAATTGACTGGCCACGGATGTTGGCAACACCTGTGATATTTGGGTGCGAACCTGGAAGTGAGTTCAGTCTAGGAAGCTTAACAACCTCTTTAACTTTAAACACATTGATGGCAAATAGCTGTGATGAGTTCAGCTGGAAGATAAGTAACTCGAGTCGGTTTTCACCGACAAGCTGGGTACGCTGATCAACAGAATCTAGAATATTGGCCATAATTTGCCCGGCAGCTCACAAAATTATTAACATTATCATCAAATTATATGATGTTCATTAAGTAAAAGTCACGCCTTATATAACGTTTCCTGATGGCTTGGTAACGGATTTTGTGGCAACTCTGTGATTATCCTCGCTTTCTCACTACCATTCTTTCGCCAAAGCTGAACGGGGGGACGCAGAGCGTAGAGGATGCCTACGCATTGGTTCACCATACTCTGCTATCTGCTATCAGTTGACAACTATAAAGGGAATACAAGACCCACATGCTTGAAAGGCTGTCCGATATTGCTTTGAAACTGTTATTTACCGATTGCACAAAACTGTGCTTTATCGTCAAGCAATAATTGATTGGTGGAAATGTATTTTGCTGTCTAATAAAAAGACACTTTGTGTATTATTGTTTCATCTAATAATTCTGTCAGCAGTATGTTTATAAATTTAATCTTAATTTGTCGTGATGATTTAACGAAAATAACACTTTAGAATTATATATATACCGCCTTGGAGGTAGGCTGGCTGAAAATTAATAATGTAAATATATTTCAATATATGACTATTTAAGGCGGTATAGTAATTATTGCTAGCTTTATTTTGCTTGGGAAATAATCCACTACAGTGTTTCAAATCAAGGAATTTTATCCTGAACCTGATACGTTGGGGGAATAACAAAAAAATGATGATTTATCTAAATCATCCGTGAGCGCTGTACTGGCTTTCCCTATGAACAAGAAGTTAGTTACGAGTTGATAGCTGAGTATAAATCCGGCTTATCCGTATAACTCATTACCTTGATGCAGCGCCAAGCAATAGAAAGAGGCAATATATGATAAATGTCACAATAGACGGACAAGCCGTGGTTGTTGATGATCAACAAACATTGCTTGAAGCCGCTACACAATGCCAAATTGATATTCCATCTCTATGTGGCTTAAATAAAAACGGTGAAAAAGTTCCTTGTGAATTATGCGTAGTTGAAGTCGAAGGACAGGGCACAAAGCGCGCATGCGAAATTCATCCTAGCGAGGGGATGAATGTAACAACTAAGAGTGATGCATTGTCTGCTGCGCGCAAAAAAGCATTGAATCGCATTTTGTCTGATCACTACGCAGACTGTGAGGCGCCTTGCCAGACAGCCTGTCCTGCTGGGGTTGATATCCAGTCATACCTTTATCATATCTCTCAAAATGATCATCAAAAAGCGGTCGAAGTGATCAAGCGCACGTTGCCGATGCCGCTCTCTATTGGCCGTGTCTGCCCGGCATTCTGCGAAACGGAATGTCGCCGTGGGCTTGTTGACGAGCCGTTGGCTATCAGGCAGCTAAAGCGTCATGCCGCGGATGCCGACTTGGAAGCACAGGAACAATATGTTCCTGAAGTAAAACCTGCCAAAGGTAAGTCTATTGCCATTATTGGTAGCGGCCCGGGTGGATTAACCTGTGGTTACTACCTCAGTAATGAAGGTTACAACGTCACTGTGTTTGAGTCGATGCCTCATGCTGGTGGCTGGCTACGTTACGGTATTCCAGAGTACCGCTTGCCGAAAGCGATATTGGACAAAGAAATCGAGCTGATGTGCCGAAACGGTATGCAGGTTGAAACCGGCAAAGTGCTGGGTAAAGACTTCCTCTTATCCGAGCTTGCTAACGACTATGATGCCGTCTGCCTGGCAGTTGGCGCATCAAAAGCTGTCGAGATGAACTATACGGGTAGTGATCTTGATGGTTGTTACCTCGGTGTCGATTACCTGAAAGACTATGTAACCGGGCACCAGTATACGACAGGTAAGAAAGTGGCTGTGATCGGTGGCGGTAATACCGCGATAGACTGTGCACGAACAGCTGTTCGTGATGGGGCAGATACCACACTGATCTACCGTCGAACCCGTGATGAGATGCCTGCTGAAGATTATGAAATTCTGGAAGCAGAGCATGAAGGCGTTAAATTCCACTTCCTGACCAATCCCGTCGAGAATATTGCTGATACAAGCGGCCGCGTTTGCGAGATAAAGCTTGAGAAGATGGCATTGGGTGAGCCTGATGCCTCTGGTCGCCGAC
>NZ_JAKRFQ010000294.1 GCF_022347985.1 Photobacterium sp. OFAV2-7 | reverse complement strand
GTAGAGCAATTAATCTAGTGATGTAGAATATTCTATTGGGGCATTTATGCGTATTCATGAGTGACGTTTTTAATACAAAAGAAGAAAACTGATAAATATGACATTTTATGAAGAGTATTTTATTAGCTCATTTGGTGCGATATATACAGTCGTTGCTGGGTTCTTCACACTTTACATTTACATACGTGCTTGTCGTAAAATTTACGGAGCATATAGTGAAGAGCATACTGTAAATGGGAGGGTTAACTGGTCAGAATATGGCATGTTTGCAGAGGATGGGAACTTAAAAAAAGAAGCTCTCATTACATACACATATATCGTGGATGGCAAATCATATAGTGGTAAATACTATATTCCTAGAAAAATAAGGAGATATGGAGACGGCGGAAAAAGTTTAGTTGAAAATTACCCGAAAGGATCATCGATTAAGATTTACTATTCTATTAAAAATCCAGCAGAACATGAAGTTGAAAAATTAACTGACTTTATCGATAAAGCCATGTATGAGTTGTTCTTTGATGCATCTCCGATTTTTATTTTTCTAAATCTTATTGGTATGTTTTTTTACTATCTTGCTACCTTTAGCTATTAGGATTTTAAGGTAAGTTGTTGTGTAACTTTTTGACTAGTTGGATAAAAAGCAAAGCTCACACCGTTAGCTTTGAGGTGTTTTTGAATACTGCAACTAAAGTTTCGGTGAAGTGCCAGAGCTTCAGTTGCAGTGTTTCGGTTCAATTAGAGCTGTAAATACTGGATGTTGAAAGAGCTTTGATTGTTACAGCTTATCGGCTTCGACTGTCTTAATAGTGCTCCAGTTTGTATCGGCAGTGTTGATATAGCCCGGTACATCTTCCAGCCAACGCTTCTGAACACTCTTATCCAAGTTCAGATATAGCTTGTTATCAACCACTTTCCATGCATTCGGGTCGGTTTCAAACTTTTTGCCCATCGCCACACCAAAAGCACAGTAACCGCCGTATTGCGGTGCGTATTTCTCGGGATCAGCCTTGAAGGCATCGCGGTTGTCTGCGCTGCTGAATTGGAAGATGGCATTCTTATAGGTAGCAGTGAACGCTTGGTTGCCTTTTACCGCCTTGCTCTCGGTGAAATAGGCAACAGGATCGTATCCTTTAATTGCAACATCGTTACTATCTGCGCTTACGTCGATATCTGCGCTGAATACCATAGTGGAAATACTCAGGGCCGAGGTTACCGCGATGAGGCGCAGAAATTTAATGAACATGTTCATGGTGAATCTCCGTTTTCAAATTACCGATTGACAGTAACTATAATCTATACCCAAAGTTCGAACTTTTGAGATACTATAATTCGGTTTTCAATACCGATCGTACGGAGATGGCCATGGATCCATTGTCAGATGTGCTGAACCGGTTTTCTGTTTCAGCGGGCGGGTTTTATTCTGGACAGTTATGCGGGGTCTCGCAGGTTGAGCAAGCCCAAGATGCCGTCGGTCATTTACACCTGCTAAAAGAAGGTAAGCTCACTGTCGTTAAAAACGGCGGCGAGAAAATTCAGCTAACTGAACCTAGTTTGCTATTGTTCCCGCAACCCATCCCTCACCGTTTGTTAGCTGACCAAAACGACCGAGCTGAAGTGGTTTGCGCTGAAATCAGCTATGGGGCAGGGAAGCATAATCCTATCGCAAATACGTTACCGGAAATGGTATTACTGCCGTTGGCTCGTTGTCCGGGGTTAACCGGGGTAGTGAGTAGCTTGTTTGAAGAGGTACACAGCTGCAAGAACGGGCGAACATTGGTGATGGACAGGTTAACCGAAGTATTGGTCGTGATGCTAATGCGCGAGCTGGTCTCACAAGGGGTCGTTAAACAAGGAATGCTGGCCGGAATGAGCCACCCTAAACTTGCGCCGGTGCTGTTGGCTATTCACCAAAACCCCGGTTCATCAGAATCTATTTCTGAACTGGCCCATTTGGCGGCTATGTCTCGTACTACATTTATAGATACCTTTCGAAAAGTGTTGGGCGTGCCACCAGGAGATTACATTTTAGGCTGGAAAATCAGTATAGCGCAAAGCTTGCTGAAACGAGGGATGGCAATCAGTCGTGTAGCCGATGAGGTTGGGTACAGCAATACTTCCGGCTTTGCCCGAGCATTCAGGAAGAAAACGGGTCAGTCACCGAAAGCATGGTTGGAGTCATTCTCGGAAGAGGCGGTGTGATGAAAGTGTTCGAATTTAATGGTGAAGATGTTGTCTGCATGGGAGTCGAGTAGGTTCTGTTGAGCGCACTCTTTTTTGGCCGACTCGACTCTCATGGCTTAGACTTTTATACCTAGGCTTACCTGTCGATACGTGACGGTGTCACCTTACTGATCGGTTTCATCCTCTGAAGAGGAACCTCGGGCAATATTCTCCTGCTTGTTACTATCGCGTAGTTCTTGTTCATCTGTTTGTTTCTCTACCAGATTGTCATCAGCTGTATCTTGTCTGGGAGAAAAGATGTTTTTTAGCCAATCGAGCATAGTCCAACCTTAGTGTTGTTTGTGCAGTGTTTAACACTCTATAAGCTTAGTCGTTTCCCATTTTCTTACCTTGTAATGTGCAACTTTAAAGGCGTGGAGTTGATTTTGGGCTGCGGTGTTTTAAGATGCGATGACTATGATGTCGTTTGGCAATACAAGATAAAGAGCTGAGTGAAATGGATTATTTACAACGGTTAACCCCAGTTATCCGCTACCTGGAACAACATTACGCCGAATCAGTGAACCTCCAGCAAGTTGCTGCAATGGCAAACCTTTCTCCTCATCACTTTCATCGGATATTTAAAGCCGTGACGGGGGAAACGTTAGCCAATCATATCAAACGCTTGAAGTTGCAAAATGCCGCACAACAGTTGTTTTTCAAGAAGTCTAGTGTGACAGAAGTCGCTCTCGATCATGGTTTTTCCAGCTCACAAAGCCTGGCCAAAGCATTTCGTCTCTATTTTGGTGTTACCCCAACCGAGATCCGAAATTGCACAACGCTTGAAGAATATTCAGCGCTGTTGAGAAATAGCAAGATTGGACACACCCTTCGCAAGTCTGGACACGAAAGCTCTCTCTCCGATGATTATAGTGGTGGATATCAACCACAAAGGAGTGAGAACATGAAAACTGAATTGTTCGAAGAACGCTGTCTGGCGTATGTGCGTGTTACCGGGCCCTATGGAGAAAATTATGAACCCGCTTTAGGGAAACTGTACCAATGGGCAGGTGCAAAAGGGTTACAAGATGGTCAGTGTATATTTATCTATCATGACAATCCGGAAGCCACGCCAGCAGATAAATGTCGTACCGATATCTGCCTGACCGTACCGGAAGGAACTGATGGCAGCCAGGGGATTGAAGTGAAGAAACTGCCTGCTGGCAGCTATGCATCGATTCGTGAAACGGTGACAGAACAAAGTCAGTACGGTACATTTTGGGAGAGCCTGATGGAACAAATTGTTGCTTCAGGATTGGAAGTCGACGACAGGCCGTGTTTTGAGTTGTACCACAGCTACAATCCCGAGACCCGAGTTGCCGATGTTAGTTTCTGTGAGCCAATAAAGGCATAATTTTCAGGCGTATCGCTAGTTGTTATTAGACGCAGAGAAAGTGGAGCTTTCTCTGCGTCATTACGTTTCTTTTCTCAATCAATTATCCACTCAAAGAGCAAATCCAGAGACGGGTTTTTAATATTCGTCGGCCTGACCAGGTAATAACCATTTCCTGAGTTAACCGCTATCGGGTTTGGCCGGATCAGACGGCCAGAATCAAGATCTTGTTTGGCCAGAATAATGTCACCTACGGCAATACCAAAGCCTTGCATCGCAGCACTCACCGCTAAATCCAATGTAGCAAAGTGTTGGTCTTGTTCGCTGGTTGCCGATGTAACGCCACAATGAGCCAGCCATAATTTCCAGTCACTTTTCTGAGGTGTTGCATGAAGCCAAGTATAGTTTGTCATCTCATCGGCTTCGAGAGTTTGGGGGCTGCCGCGTAGTAGTTCTGGTGAACACATCGGCGAGAGCGACTCTTCAAACAACAGGATGGCGCTGAGATCGCTTTGCTTCGGCTGCTTGCCATAGCAAATAGCCGCATCAAAGGATTCGGAGGCAAAATTTACGTTGTGCTTAATTGCCGAGGTTAACTCGACATCGATATCAGGGTGGGCCTGCTGAAATGACATCAGCCTTGGTAACAACCAGGATGTGATACAGCTTGGTGCTTTGAGCTTGATTTGCCGCTTGTCGCTGGAGACTTGCTCAACCGCACGGTGGATATGATTCATTGCATTTTCGACCAGTGGCAGAAATTCCAGGCCTTTGCTTGTCAGAGTCAACCCCCGTGCATGCCTGTTAAAAAGCCGAACTTTTAGTCGCTCTTCTAAGCTGATGATTTGGCGGCTGACAGCGCCCTGGGTAATATTCAGAATTTGGGCGGCTGTGGTGAAATTGAGCTGCTGGGCTGTTATCAGAAAGGATTGCAGCTCTTTCATTGTCGGGGTGCGATTATTCATTACTCAAGCCATGTTATTTTCTCATGGCTAGTATGCCGAGATTTCGATTCAGATTTCAAGTTTGCTCTGTTTATAATCAAAACAAGAAATTGTTGAGATAATTAATTCGTATTTAATGCATGAAAATGCACGATTGGTCTTTCTATCTCGTGAAGTATGCAGCACTTGGAGGTTGTCAGTGAATTCGTTAGCATCACGTTTGGTACCCAAGACAGTAGGAAAACTCATACCTTATCAGTCTGCACGAAGAATCGGTGGTAGTGGACACTTGTGGCTGAATGCCAATGAACTGGAAAAAAGTTGTCAATATGGCGCCGGGGATGGTGAATATCATCGGTATCCTGACTTTCTTCCCCATGATCTAGCCAATGCCTATTTGGAGTACTGCCGGGGAACAGGCGATACATTACGCTGCGAGGCAGTGGCTGTTCGCGGTGCGGATGAAGCTATTGATCTGATGATCAGAACGTTTTGTCAGCCCGGTGCCGACAAGATCATGATTTGTCCGCCGACATACGCGATGTATGAATTTTGCGCCGAGTCGATTGCGGTTGAGGCGGTAAAAGCGCCGTTGTTAGAGGACTTCCAGCTAGATATGCCTGCGATAACCAGGCAGTTAGCTGATACCAAGATCCTGTTTCTTTGTTCGCCCAACAATCCGACCGGCAATGTGGTTGAGCAAGCCGATATCATCGCCTTGCTTGAAGCGGGCAGGGAAACAACCCTGATTGTTGTTGATGAGGCTTATATTGAATTTGCACCTGAAACCAGCGTGGTGAATTTGATTGAGCAATATCCTAATTTGGTGGTGATTCGAACCTTGTCGAAAGCGTTTGGCCTTGCAGCTATTCGATGCGGTTTCTTATTGGCAGATAGCAGTGTGATGGAATACATCTCAAGACTCATTGCTCCTTATCCTATCGCTGATCCTGTTGCGGAGATTGCTCTGCGGGCCTTGGAGAGTGATGGGAT
>NZ_JAKRFQ010000293.1 GCF_022347985.1 Photobacterium sp. OFAV2-7 | reverse complement strand
AAACAGCAATCCCGCTCTCTGGCCCACTTTCGAGCTATCGACCAAGGCAACCAGCCTGCTGACCTGATTAAGCATTTTGTGCTCGGCCATCGCCGAGAGCATATCCATCTTATAAAGTCCTTCCGCCGTCAGGCCCTTGCCGCTGGTGAACATATAGTGCCCGGCGTAAAACGATGTCATCTCCTGATGGGGTGCGAGAATTAAACTGCGTGTTTTGTGGTACTGCCCGCCGACAATCACCACGCCATCATGGTCCTGTCCGATGAGGTATCGCATCAGCGGGAAGTAATTAGTGATCACCTGAATATCGCGACCGCAAATTTCTTTGCCCAGCAAGAAGGCTGTAGAACCACAATTAATCACGATACTGTCACCAGGTGAGCACATATTTGCCGCATATTGTGATATACGGACTTTCTCATCATGATTGAGTGTTTGGTGAATATTCATTGGCGACCAATAGGTACGCTGGTGATCCACCACCTGAGCACCATTGCGTACTTTCTTCAGCTTTCCCTTCTCATCTAACTTATTGATATCTCTTCTAGCTGTCGCAGGAGAAACACCAAACTTTGTAATCAGGCTCGAAACAGTGATCGAACCTTTCTGATTAAGAAGATCCAGTAACGCATTATGGCGCTGTGACTCAGTCATATATTTAACTCACTCTGTGACAACTCATGACACACCCTGACTATAACAATCACAAAAATGATTATCAATGATTAGAATGAGCATTTTGTGATTAGGATCTGATTTCAATTTGAGTGATGAACAGACGATACAATCCCTCAAAAGCATCTCTATACATTACAGAAACTTAGCAACAAAGCCCTATTTTACAGGGCTAAATGGGGTTTGAGTAACAATGTGACGTAGAAAAACAGACAAATTTGTCAAAATTGATTTTGATCAAAACCAAGACAACAGACACGAGATCGCACTCACATAAAATCACAAACAGTCTTTTTGTGATTATTTATGATTGCTATGGTGATTACGCGAACAGAGAACAGGTAGATAGATCAGAGAATAAGAAACGGCATTAAGCCAATCACCCCATTTACATGAAGCGATGGAGCATCATAATGGAAACCCTATACGACATCTTCTATATCTTTTACAGCCAGGTCATGACCAAAGCGCCGCTACTCCTGGGGCTAGTAACATGCATCGGCTACTTCCTTTTAAAACGTGACAACACCACCATAATTAAAGGCACAATCAAAACGATTGTCGGCTTTATGCTGGTACAGGTCGGTGCCGGTACCCTGGTAAAAGGCTTTAAACCGGTTATCGAAAAACTTTCCGAATACCACAATCTCACCGGCTCGGTCATTGACCCCTACACCACCATGATGGCGACCATGGAAACCATGGGAGAGAATTACTCCTGGGTCGGTTACGCCGTACTCATGGCATTGGGCATTAATATCCTGCTTGTGGTATTCCGCCGCTTTACCGGTATTCGCACCATCATGCTCACCGGCCACATCATGTTCCAACAGGCAGGCCTGGTGGCAGTGTTCTACTTTGTACTTGGCGCATCCATGTGGGAAACCATCATCTACTCAGCAATACTGATGGCACTCTACTGGGGCATCTCGTCCAACATCATGTTCAAGCCAACGGAGGAAGTCACCGGCGGAGCAGGCTTCTCTATTGGTCACCAGCAGCAGATTGCATCCTGGATTGCCACCAAAGTTGCACCAAAGCTTGGTAATAAAGACGACAGCGTTGATCATATCGAGCTACCGAAATGGCTTCATATCTTCCATGACAGCATTGCAGCCACCGCCATCGTGATGACGGTATTCTTCGGCATCATTCTGCTTTCTTTTGGTCTGGATAACCTCCAGGCCATGGCAGGCAAAACCCACTGGAGCATCTACATTCTTGAAACCGGCCTTAAATTTGCCGTAGCCATTCAGGTCATTGTTGCCGGTGTACGCATGTTTGTTGCCGAGCTGTCTGAAGCATTCAAGGGGATCTCCGAGCGCGTTATTCCTAATGCGGTGCTGGCCATCGATTGTGCCGCCATCTACGCCTTCTCTCCAAATGCGATGGTATTTGGTTTCATGTGGGGTGCTATCGGCCAGTTCGTTGCAGTACTTGCCATGCTGGCCTTCGACGCGCCAATCATGATCATCCCGGGCTTTATCCCGATGTTCTTCTCGAACGCCACTATCGGTGTATTTGCCAACCACTTCGGTGGCTGGAAAGCGGTCATGAAGATCTGTTTCGTCATGGGCATTATCGAGGTTGTCGGCTCTGCCTGGGCAATTCACCTCTTTAGCCAGTACGGCACTGAATTCAACGGCTGGATGGGTATGGCTGACTGGGCACTGGTATTCCCGCCAATCATGCAAGGTCTGTCCTCATCTTCCATGTTCTTCTTTGTCCTGCTTGCTCTGGCTGGCGTCTACATGTTCTTCGCCTCTAAAGCCCTACGTGCAGAAGAAGATACCGAAGCAACAGAAGCCGCAACCGTGGCAACAGACTCAAGCAACGAACAGGTGGCAGAAATTGCCGACCAGGCTATCGCAAGCGCTGAAGGTCGTGCCATCCGTATTCTTGCCGTGTGCGGTAATGGCCAGGGCTCATCCATGATGATGAAAATGAAAATTGGTAAATACCTGGAGAAGAAAGGGATCCCGCATGTAATGGATTCATGTGCAGTCTCGGACTACAAGTCGAAACTCGCCAACACCGACATTATCGTGTCGTCAAAACACTTGGCGGGAGAAATGGACGCCGGTGAAGGCAAGTTTGTCCTCGGAGTGCAGAACATGCTGAACCCGAACTCCTTCGGCGACGAGCTACTGGGCCTTATCAACAAAAACTTCGCTAGCTAACAACAACTGATCACTAGAAAGATAATCCTGCCAGCCGACAGGCTGGCAGGAAAGGGAGTCGAGCAATGAACTTTAAACAATCACTTATCGAAAACAACTCTATCAACCTGCAGGCAGATGCAGCTAACTGGCGTGAGGCTATCAAGCTGGGCACCGACATGCTGATAGCATCCGGCGCTGTTGAGCAAAGCTATCACGACGCCATTATCCGCAGCGTAGAAAAACTCGGTGCCTACATTGTTATTGCCCCTAACTTTGCCATGCCGCACGCCCGCCCTGAAGACGGTGTTAACCGTACCGCCTTTGCACTGGTAACCCTGAAAGAGCCGGTATTTTTTGATGGCGAAGATGAGCCGGTGGATGTCATGGTCACTCTGGCGGGCAGCTCCTCGGACCAACATATGGAAGGCCTGATGGAAGTAACCCAGGTACTGGAAGATGACGACAGTGAAACCGGTGTCGATCTAGACAAACTCCGCGCCTGCCGCAGCCAGGAAGATGTCTACGAGGTCATTGATGCAGCACTTGTTGAGGCCTGATTGGAAACGCCTCCCAATAAGAGAGTTACTATGTACCAAGCACTGAAAGAAAAAGTACTGGAAGCAAATTTATTGCTGCCGAAATATGATTTAGTCACCTTCACCTGGGGAAACGTATCTGAAATAGATCGCGATAAGGGCATCATTGCCATTAAGCCTTCAGGGGTAGAATACGATGTCATGAATGCGGATGATATAGTCATTGTCGATTTAGACGGCAATGTTATCGAAGGGACATTAAATCCGTCCAGTGATACCGCGACCCATATTGAGCTTTACAAAGCATTCGGCTCTATCGGCGGTATTGTTCATACTCACTCAAGAAATGCGACAGTATGGGCACAGGCCGGACTCGACATTCCAGCGCTGGGTACCACGCATGCTGATTATTTCTATGGCGATATTCCCTGCACTCGCCAGCTAACCCCAACCGAAATAGACACAGATTACGAAAAAAATACCGGACTGGTCATCATTGAAGAATTTAGTCGCCGGGACATTGATCCGAAGGCCGTACCCAGCGCCATTATTTCAGGCCACGCACCTTTCTCCTGGGGTAAAAATGCCCACGATGCCGTCCATAATGCCGTCGTACTGGAAGAAGTAGCTGCAATGGCACTTGCAACACGCTCTTTAAATAGCGGCATAAAAGTACAGCAAGAACTATCGGATAAGCATTACAACCGTAAGCATGGCAAGAATGCATATTATGGCCAGAAGTAACATTAATTTTTAAAACGTTTGAGAGAAATAATCATGACTAAACCATTAATCCAGATTGCACTTGATTCTACCGATCTTGATACTGCTGTTTCGGTTGCTAATAACGTAGAAAGTTTCGTTGATGTTATTGAGGTCGGTACTATTCTTGCTTTTGCCGAAGGCATGAATGCTGTTCGCACCCTTCGCGCCAACCACCCCGAGCATATTATTGTCTGTGATATGAAAACCACCGATGGCGGCGCTATTCTGGCACGCATGGCATTTGAAGCCGGAGCTGACTGGCTTACCGTTTCTGCCGCAGCACACATTGCCACCATTGAAGCATGTAAAAAGATTGCCGATGAACTAGGCGGTGAGATCCAAATCGAGCTATACGGCAACTGGACCCTGGAAGATGCCCAGGCGTGGGTTGATCTCGGTATCAAGCAGGCCATTTACCACCGTTCACGCGATGCCGAACTTGCCGGGGTAAGCTGGACGGACGAGGATATTAACCGCATGCGCGTTCTTTCGGAACTGGGCCTGGAAGTCTCCATCACTGGCGGCATCGTACCGCAAGACATTCACCTGTTCGAAGGGATCAAAGCCAAGACCTTTATCGCTGGCCGGGCACTAGCCAGTGATACCGGCAAGCAGACCGCAGAGGCACTGCGCACCGAAATAAACAAATACTGGTAATAGAAAAAGCCCCCCGAGAAACACTGAGTAAAACACTCCTATCTCTTGGCCTGTTTCGACAGGCCTTTTTTATAAAAGATGAGGCTGTCATGCTAGCTGGGATCACGACGTTAAACGAGAATACCTATAACCAAACGAGGGCATGCAACGAACAACACCTGCTGATACCGCGTTATCGTATTGAACGAGAGAAATTCGAAACAGAAATGATCCGGTTTTACCGAGCCCGCGATTCCGTTCAGTACCAGCTGGAACAGCTCAGGGATCAAACAGCGGTAAATAATGGACTCAGGCAAGCCCATCGATTTGATCTCAGCATTCAGCTATTAACCAGCCATGAGATCGAAATAGCCATCAATGATGCGGTGGCTAACGGCCAAAATATCGAGGCAGCTGCACTTGATACACTCAGTAGTTATGCCGAGCTGAGAATAACATTGGGTAATGACAAGCTCGTTCTGCAACAAAAATACATCAAAGAGCTGTGCCATACATTGCTTTGGCACCTGATATCGGTATAGGCAGGCTAAGTGGCACTATCCCGGTTATTAACGACATGGTTATCAAAAACATGGCTATCAACAACATAAAGTTGACCATCTTTGACCATAATACAATCCATGCCAGCGTTACGTGCAGCTTCTATTCCCAGTAAAGTATCTTCAAATACGACGCACTGCTCCGGAGCCAGCCCCAGCTT
>NZ_JAKRFQ010000292.1 GCF_022347985.1 Photobacterium sp. OFAV2-7 | reverse complement strand
GAGAAAAAGGTTAGAGACTGTAAATAGTACTGCTGTGTATTGATTACATAAATGAGTAAGGTCTGGTTTTCAAACCAGGCCTTACTCGTATACTTTGAATGTTTTTAAGCTATTTTAGCGACAACTTTTCCCACAGTGCGCTGGTTTCGGATATCTAACAGCGCATCACCAACCTGCTCTAAAGATATAACTTTTAACTCCGGCACTGTCAGTTCTCCCGTCTCCAGTAGTTTCGATACAGCCTTACCAGCATTGACAATGGTTGCCCGGCCGATCTCGCCATTGACGTGACCTGAGCCTAAGCTCAACTGATGGAAACTTAGCCCTTTTAGAAAAGCATCAGGGTATACGGTCGGATTGACGGTCTTGACCAACTCGACTAATTCGCCTTCAAACCCGAGTACTGACGCTGCTATTACGTCGTTGTCACCACCAACGCAATCCAGCGCAACATCTACACCTTTATGCTCAGTAATTTCCATTACACGTGCAATAACATCTTCACTCTGATAATCAATAGTATGAGTTGCGCCCAGCATAGAGAGGTATTCGTGGTTGACTTTTGAGCTGGTCGCAATGATGTTTTTAACACCGAACAGTTTTGCTAACTGAATGGCAAAGCTGCCAACGCCACCAGCCCCTCCGACGATGAATAGACTGCTGCGTTCGGCAATATTGAGTTTATCCACCAATGCACGGTAGGCAGTCCACGCTGCGCACGGGGTTGCTGCCGCCAACTCAGCGCTGATAGCCGGGTGCGGCGTCAGCGTCCGTGAGTCTTGAACCGCATATTCAGCAAAACCGCCGTGACTTCTGCGCATGTTGCCGTGATATAAGACCCTATCGCCAACCTTCCAATTAGTGACTGCTTCACCGGTAGATACAATTTCTCCCGATACATCAAGGCCGCCGACAAAGCTATCGTTCATGTTTTCGACCATGCCATGCCAGAAATTCACTTTGCTATCGACGGGGTTCAGACCAACGGCATGAACTTTAACCAGCACATCAAACTCGGTATGTAGCTGCGGTAGGGGTAGTTCTGCCAATGAAAAAGTGTCTTGAGGTTGCTGATAGGTAATGGCTTTCATGGGGAAACTCCTTAAGTATTTTCAGGCTCTTGCCCTTTGCATGAAACAAAGACTAATTCAGAGTGTCAGGAGTGGAAAATTATCAATAGTTTTTATTTTGATAAATTTTATTTATGAACCTTGCCTCTTTCACCTTATACCGATTACTAAAGCAAAATGGTTAAGAAAGAGGCAAGATTAATTTATGGTCGTAAATATCATTTCATAACTGGATAAACAGTAGTGTAGAAACAACCATACCTTGATATACCATATCTCTTTAACTTCATATAGTTACTAAAAAATAACCATAAGTTGATAATTATGTGAAACCCTAGAAAATCTGTTGAGAAGCATGAAAGAATATTACTTACTTAGTGTAGGGCACTAGGTTTACTTCTAGGGCTGACCTCTTTTCTTATGAAAAAAGTTAATTATGCCATTTCTCCGCAGTGTACTTCCAACTTGATAGTCGCTTAGGTTTTATCCCGTCAGGCTCCCTCGATAAGTACACGATGACAGCCCACTTTTGATTGTAGGCTGTCCGATTTGATTAAAACACTTATTTAAAGCTGTAGGGTCGGGTATGAGTCAGTACAACTGTCAAGCGAAGTCTATAAAGCTATATTTATACCTTAAATCTTGAGGTGACGTCGCCAATCTGTGCTGCCATCTGTTCTACATATTTACTAGCCTTATGAGCTTCATTGGCCGACTCCATAGTTTTCTCAATAGTACCTCTAATCTCAGTCATATTATTTGTAACCTCATTAGCAGCCACGGACTGTTGAGACACAGCAGCAGCAACTAAGGTATTCATTTCTGAAATCTCATTTATTGCCGCATAGATAACTTCAAGAGCCCGGTCGGTCTGTCCCGACTTCTCTAAACTGACCGTAGCCAAGCATGCGCTACTTTCCATTACGGTTACAACTTCTTGAGTTCCTTTTTGGAGGCTATCAATAATTTTTTGGATTTCAGCTGTAGATTCTTGTGTTCTCGAAGCAAGAGTTCGAACTTCATCAGCGACTACAGCAAAGCCTCGTCCAGCTTCCCCGGCACGGGCAGCCTCAATTGCAGCATTCAGTGCTAACAGGTTAGTCTGCTCTGAAATTGAGCCAATAACATCTAGCACAGAAACTATATCAGCATTTTTTTCTTCTAAATTCTTTATCGCAACCATCGAGCTCTGCATGCTCTCAGCAAGAGAACTTACTGAATCGAGTGAGAGTTTTAGCACATCCCGTCCTTGAGTCGCGCACTCCATACCTTCTCGCGATTTATCTTCAGAA
Organism: Photobacterium sp. OFAV2-7; assembly: GCF_022347985.1. Classification (GTDB taxonomy): domain Bacteria; phylum Pseudomonadota; class Gammaproteobacteria; order Enterobacterales; family Vibrionaceae; genus Photobacterium. The sequence goes on along the minus strand of NZ_JAKRFQ010000292.1, from coordinate 3,154 downwards.
CGCTTCGCTAAATCTGCTACTTCATTGATGCTGTGAGACATTTCTTCAACAGCAACAACTATTTGATCTGTCGTCTCTTTCTGGTATGCAATTGTACTTACATTTTCTGATGCAATATTAGCACTTTGCTTTGCAGATCTTATTAGTGAAGTGTTCGTATCGACAAGTATTCCAATGAGGCCTCTTAACTTGGTACTCATTTCACAGACAGCTTTATAGATACCTGAATCTTTGTCGGTAACAATTAACCGCAGGCTAAGATCTCCGCTTGCTACACTTTGTGTAATATCTGCAATCTCTTTAGGCTCACCACCTATCGGCCGCTTGATTATTTTTGGCATAAATATGCTTATCATTGCACCAATGAATAGTGTAGCCATAGAGGTTAAAATAACAATTGTTAAACCATTTTCAGCATCGCGTTGAACTTTAGGCCCTAATGTATCTTGATCATGTTTTACAGATAGTTTTACTTCTTCTATGTCTTTGGCAACACGCGGTCCAATAGTGTTCAGGGTATTATTAATATAGTCATTCCGGCGAGTAATAATTTGTTCAATACTATCAAATGCCTTTACATATTGTGAATGCCTGTCAATAACCGTTGCTAAAAGAGAACGCCTTTCCTGGTTTTGTAGGTTATAATCCAGCTTCTCTAAATAAGTAGGCATTTCTTTTAATAGTTCATCTTTAGCTCTTTCTGCGTCATCAATATTATTTGTGACCAAATATTTGGTCACATACAACCGGGCAAGTAAAAGGTGTTCTTGTAGCTGTGCTGCAAAGAAAGATGCTTCTGTGTCATTATCTTCATAGGCAGATATAATTATATCAGACAACGCTTTTCTCATCGCTAAACCGTTTGGATCAAGTCTTTTCGTTACAAGAGCATTCCTTTCTTTGAACAGCTCAACTACTTGTTCAAAACCATCTTCATAACCATTAACCTCTGTAACAATGCTATCAACTAGCGCAGCCCTATCGGGTTGTTGAATTTCTGCTTTTGCTTCTTGCAAGAAGTCTTTCATTTTCATTTTACGGTTTTCATATTGAACAATAGAGTCATCTGATTGAGTATTGATATAGTTAAGTACAGCAAGCCTCATCATAAGCATATTGGCCTGTACTCTTCCTGCTAAGTTAGTATCTCTGGCTAATCCTCTATACTCAACAAGATCACTATGCACTCTATTAAATCCAATGAATGATGTCGTTGATATAACAGCAAGTAATAAGAAGATAACCCCAAAAGACGTATACAATTGAGCATTAAGATTTAAACGGTTTAACATAGGCTAACCTTTCATAATTATTAGACTTATTAACAGTTCGGTTAATATCTATATTATTACATGTTTTAAAGCAAATACTCAAATCACACTAAAAGATATATTATTATTGTACTAACCAAATAATGAGAGTGATATATTCCCAGAAGCTAAGGAAATATATAACAACTGTAGCTTGATCGAGTTACGTTAAGAGGTGTCATTAATAATGCTCAACTCCACAATCAACATTAATACGTAGCTAATACCTCTTGCCTAACAAGGCAGAGGTGTTAAGTTTTACCTTTAACCGTATTTTACACCTTATTATTTCCAAGGATTATAAATATTATCAAAGGTATGATTAAAGTTTAAATTGAGACACCAAAACCCTCAATTCCTGAGTCATATTTATTAAATCGTTGTTGGTCATCGATAATTGTTTTATGCCTACGGTAGATTCTTCACAAATCGTACTGATTTCAGCCATATGATTACCGATCTCATTACTTGTGAGGCTTTGTTGTTCTGTTGCAATAACGATTTGGCGGTTCATATCACTGACGCGTTCCACGATTTCTATGATATTAAGTAGCGCCATATTGGTTAACTTAGTTTGAGATATCGCATTTGCAGCCTTAGCCTCACTCATTTCCATAACCTGAGTTGCTTCTTCAGCGTCAACTTGGATGCCATTGGTGATGTTCAGGATTTCTTTGGTTGCCTCTTGTGTCCTTAATGCTAAGGTACGAACCTCATCAGCAACAACAGCAAAACCTTTACCTGAATCACCTGCTCGAGCAGCCTCAATAGCGGCATTAAGCGCTAAAAGGTTTGTTTGATCGGCTATACCCTGGATGACATTAAGTACTTGATCAATATTTTGGCTATGAGCTACCAGTTTTTTGATCACTTCTATAGCACTTCCCACTTCATCGCTAAGTAACTCTACGCCTCGAATACTTAGTTTTGTCTTTTCCTCGCCTTGGTAGACTTCTTGCCTTGCTTGTATTGCAGCATCCCTTGCCTGATTTGTATTTTTCATTACCTCATCTACTGTGACGTTCATCTCTTCTACTGAAGCGGTGATTAGATTGATATCGTGTTGTTGTTTCAGTGCTCCATTTTTTGCCTGTTCCATAACAACTGACATTTCTTCAGTAGTAGAAACCAATTGTAATGCTGACTGTGAAACAATATTGACCATGTAATGGATTTTACCTACAAAAGTATTGAAAGCGAGTCCCAGTTCCGCGATCTCATCATCTCCCTTGGTATCCAGTACAACACTTAGGTCACCGTCACCCTTGGATATGTCTACCATACTGGTGGTGACTTGCTGTAATCGAGCAGAGATTCGGTTTGCAATGTTAAAAACCAGAGTTGAAATTGCAAAGGCAATTCCAATGCCAAGCATAAGTAGAAATTGTTCTGCTTTGAAACGAGCTTGGTTAATAGCTCTTTTGAGCTTACTGGCTTCTTCTGCTAGTAAGACTTCTGTTTTCTTAACTGTACTTCTGAGCTCACCAATCATTCCTTGATAGTCGGTTAAGCCTTTCTGCTGGGACAGTGACACAAATTGTTTAAAAGCTTTCTTGTATTGTTCAAATAATAGAATAGTTTGTGTGTCTGCTAGATCTTCATGCAATAAGAGTTGCTTGAGTACATCATTTAACCTGTTGTCAAAAGCATTAACATACTTCAAATCACCTCTTAGCATAAAATCCTTCTCATGGCGGCGTAGAAGGAGTAGTTGATTGGTTAAGGTGATATTTTTAGTGCTACTGATATTATCTTCTAACTTATGAGCTGCATTTCTTAGCAAGCCATATGAACCATCATTTTTCTCAAGTCCTATTTTTTGTTGAACTGAAACAACATCCAAA
>NZ_JAKRFQ010000291.1 GCF_022347985.1 Photobacterium sp. OFAV2-7 | reverse complement strand
AGTTACCCAGATCAGTGGCTTGCGCAGCAACATGGACTGTCTGTTTGTCTGTAGCCATCACACCCGAGCTACTGCCAGTTCTCGGCCTCGTCGACAAGGTGCTGGCTGGTATCAATGGCATTAAGTACAGCCAGGTAGAGATCAGAATCCTCTTCACCATATGCGGCCAATTGGGCTTTAACCTGATAAAGCTCCTCGAGGTTTTGTTCTTGGTAAGCAAGGTAACGCCCTACCTGACCACTATTTTCGCTAGCCTGAACGGGCTCGTGATCAACGATTGCAAACAGAACAGTCAATCCCACTGCGAGCGACGCAAAAAAACCAGCTTTTGATATCTTCAACATGCCTGAACTCCTTCTGCTAACGACTTCAGCTACTTTGTCAAACAATCGAACACCTTACAATTAATATCAGCTGAACCTGTTAGTTATTGTTAATAAACACATGTCGTGATTAACATCACAAATTTATTGACCAACGGGTCAAGTATTGATTAAATAGCCCGCAATTTGACCCTAATCACTGTTTTCTCGAGTAACTTGCCTATGACAATGACAACCAGCCACACTGCGCACCTCAAAATGTTTGCCTTCACGGCACTGATCAGCCTGTCGTTCCCGATTGGTAGCCACATTACCGCGCAGCTAAACCCACTGGTTGTTACTTGGATACGCTATCTGCTGGCCAGCCTGTTATTTATGGGCCTGTTGGTCGGCCAAAAACAATTCCGCATACCAACCGCCAAAGACTTTGCGCGCTACACAGTGATCTGCCTGCCGGCACTGACCTACTTCGTCACCATGTTTATTGCACTGCAAGATACCAGTGCGCTTGATACCAGCGCGCTGTATACCACAGTTCCGCTGATGAGTGCTGTTCTGGCCGCTGTCATTTTCAGACGTAGAACACCGCTGACGGTGATTGTTGCCCTGCTGGGCGGAATGTTGGGAGCCGGTTTGATTATTTTCCGAGGCGATCTGTCTGCTGCTGGTTCTATCGCATTAACCAGTTCGAACAAGATCTATCTACTTGGCTGTTTAGCTATGGCCCTGAACCCGATCGTGGTCAAAAAATACTATCGCGGCGAGTCCATTACCCACATGACCTGCTGGACATTGATCTGTGCCACGGGGCTACTAACACTAGGAGCGGCGCCTCAACTTGCCACCACAGATTGGGCTGCCATTTCATCTGATATTTGGCTTGGCATTGGTTATCTGGCCGTCTTTGCAACGGCACTGAGTTTCTTTCTATTCCAGCAGGGAAGCGTGTCGCTGGCACCCGAGCAGGTATCGGCGTATACCTACCTGATCCCGGTGATGGTGTTATTTGTCAATCGTGCGATGGGGCAAGTCGAGCCTTGGTCACATGTCGGCTACGGTGTAGTGATTGTCATGCTCTCGATGATGGTGATGATTGGCGGAACATCGATTATCTCAGCATTACGCCGTCATAAATCTCTCCACCCAAGTAATTAGTAGAGAATCTGCATCAGCAAGGTTTACCGCAACAGGCGGTAAGCCTTTCTCAACCCGGGGGCCAGTGCATATTGCGGCCGCCAAGCAGGTGCAAATGGATATGGTAGACCGCCTGGCCGCCCTGGCGATTACAATTCCAAACCAACCGATAGCCATCCTCTGCCAAAGACAAATCCTTCGCCAATTGTGTTGCCGTCAGGATCATATGACCAATCAATGCTGAGTCTTGTTTACCGAGATCGTTAATAGTCTCGATATGCTGATGTGGTACGAGCAGAACATGCGTCGGGGCCTGTGGGGCATTATCGTTAAACGCGACTATTTGCTCATCTTCATAAAGCAAGGTCGATGGTATCTCTTTGCTAGCAATTTTGCAGAATATACAGTCCATTAACTCCTTTCCTCCGCATAGTGGTATTAACCGTTAACTGGCTTGTCAGCCTGCTCGGAAACTAGGTGTATCAAGAATCAGTATAAGCATAACGGGATATTTGCTTTTTACCTTCTACTCACCGGGATAAGTCCACCGCTGTCCAATAAATAAGGCTCTGAACACTACGCAGGAAAAAGCGCCATCACTTATGCTGAGATGAGTAGTGTCACGCTTGACGGATCTGTCATCAAAGGGAGGTCCGTTTGTTGGAAGGAGCAACCAATGACCACCGCTTTTATCACTCATGGCGACTATCTGAAGCATGTGATGGGGGCGGATCACCCTGAATGCCCGGAACGTCTGGGGGCCATCACACAATATCTGGCATCAACTGAACTGGGCGATAGGATCAAATGGCTGGCAGCACAAACCGCCTCAGACGAACAAATAGAACGAGTCCATCCGGCCGAATACATCTGCTGGCTTGACAGCCTGCAGCCTGAGAGGGGGTTAGTTTATGCCGATGCTGATACCGCTCTGAATCCGCATACGATGCGTGCCGCCCGCCTGGCAGCAGGTGCTGTGACTATGGCCACCGATATGGTACTCGACCAACAAGTTACCAACGCCTTCTGCGCTGTTCGGCCCCCCGGGCACCATGCCGAAACCAGTACGGCAATGGGATTTTGCTTCTTTAACAATATCGCTGTGGGGGTCGAGCACGCCCTTAGCCGGGATGAGATAAAACGGGTCGCCATTCTCGATTTTGACGTTCACCACTGCAACGGCACGATCGACAGCTTCAAAAATCGCCCGGAAGTGTTAGTCTGCTCGACCTTCCAGCACCCTTTCTATCCGCTTAGGTATTACGACATCCAGCGCCCGAACATAGTCAACTCTCCCCTGCGCGCCGGTACCAAAGGCAGCGAATTTCGCCTTGCGGTTAAGCGCGACTGGTTGCCCGCTCTTCACAAGCACCAGCCGCAAATGCTATTTGTCTCAGCCGGATTTGACGCCCACAAAAATGACCCGCTAGGGCAACTTCTGCTCGATGAGAGTGACTACCGCTGGGTAACGAACATCATCACCGAGGCTGCAGCCTGCTATGCCAAAGACAGAATCGTGTCCTCGCTGGAGGGAGGCTACAACCTGCTGGCACTGGCACATAGTGTCCATGCCCATATCGATGTACTCGCAGACAAGGCAGGAAGCATGGAAAGCTAATTAATCCATAAACAAACCGGCAACCAATAAAAAAGGCCAGCAGTATGACTCATACCACTGGCCTCAATACTGTGAGCAACTAGGCTAACAACTAGTCGAACAAGTGACAGGCAACGAGGTGCTCTCCACCCTGTTCGCCGGTATTGTGAGTAGCTGGCCGCTCTTCCTTACACCGACTCGACGCATGCGGGCAACGTGTACGGAAAGTACAGCCACTTGGCGGTGCCAAAGGCGAAGGCACATCGCCCTGAAGCTTCATTGACTCTTTGCTGGCAGCCGGATCCGGAATAGGAATGGCCGACAGCAACGCCTTGGTATAAGGGTGCTTAGGGTTGCGATAAAGCACTTCAGCCGGTGCCTTTTCAACAATCCTTCCCAGGTACATAACACCGACTTCATCGCAGATATGCTGAACTACACCCAGATCATGGGCGATAAACAAGAAGGAGATCCCCTTCTTCTCTTGCAGTTCTGCAATCAGGTTGAGCACCTGTGCCTGTACCGACACATCAAGCGCCGACACCGGTTCATCGGCAACAATGAACTTAGGCTCCAACACCAACGCCCGTGCAATACCGATTCGTTGTCGCTGACCACCTGAGAACTCATGCGGATAACGATTCAATACCTGTGGGCGTAGGCCAACGATCGCCATCACTTCGGCAATTTTGGCTTCACGCTCCTCTTCGGTCCCGATCTTGTGAGTATCCAGTGGCTCACGCAAGATCTCATGGATCGTCATTCGCGGATTGAGTGAAGCGTACGGGTCCTGGAAAATGATCTGGATATCCCGACGCTTCTCCTTCAGTTCACGATTGCTTAGTGAAGAGATGTCGACACCTTCGAGTTTTACTTCACCGGAGCTCGGTTCATGCAGTCGCAATACACAACGCCCCAGCGTTGACTTACCGCAACCGGACTCACCCACCAGGCCGAGCGTTTTTCCTCGTGCAATGGAAAAGCTGACATCATCAACCGCTTTACAAACCGCTTGGGTTCCGAAAAAGCGACTACCCGCCGTAAAGTGCTTTTTGAGGCCGTTTACCTCTAACAATACTTCGCTCATTGGGCACCTCCATTCGGGCTAAAACAGGCAACCCGGTGTGTTTCACATCCGCTAAGTTGAGGAACCGCTTCATGGCAGCGGGAATGCACCTTATCGCAACGATCAGCGAAACGGCATCCGTTAGGCAGGTGAAGCAGATCCGGCACGACCCCTTTGATCGTAGGCAGACGCGGGATCTTCCTATCACGTACAACCGGAATCGATTCTAGCAAGCCTTTGGTATAAGGATGCTTAGGATTCGCAAAGATCTCTTCTACCGGCCCTTCTTCAATGATTTGACCGCAATACATAACCACGACCCGCTGGCATGACTCTGCCACCACACCCAAATCGTGGGTTACCAGGATCACCGCCATGTTCAGCTCTTTCTGCAGCCTGACCATCTCGTCCATCACCTGGGCCTGAATGGTCACATCCAACGCCGTTGTCGGCTCATCGGCCAACAGCAGATCCGGGCCACATGACAGTGCCATGGCTATCATTACCCGCTGGCGCATACCGCCTGAAAGTTCATGCGGGTACTGATCTATCCTCTTCTCGGGAGAAGGGATCCCGACGGTATCCAGCATTTCGATAGCCCGGGCACGAGCCTGCTTTTTGCTGACATCATTATGAAGCCGGATCACGTCGATCATCTGGGTCGAGATCTTCAGTACCGGATTCAGTGCCGTCATCGGCTCCTGGAAGATCATCGAAATTTCGTTACCACGAACTTTCCGATACTCTTTCTCGCTCAGGCCAACCAGCTCACGTCCTTTAAAGGTAATGCTGCCATCAACAATTTTGCCCGGTGGTGATGGTACCAGCCCCATAATCGATAGCGAGCTGACAGATTTACCACAGCCGGATTCACCGACGATAGCCACCGTTTCACCCGGCATTACCTTAAAGTTCACTCCGTTAATCGCGCGAACCGTGCCTTTATCGGTCTTAAATTCAACCGTAAGATTCTCCACCGATAACAGTGGGGTTTGCTCAGACATATTAAATCTTCCTTGGGTCCAACGCGTCTTGCAGCGAATCAGAGAACATATTAAAGGCCAATACCAATACAAACAGCATGCCCGAAGAGGCAAAGAAGTTACAGAAATGGCCGGCCGTTACCTCGCCACTGGCTTCTGCAATCATCAGCCCCCAGCTAATGCTGTCTTTTACACCCAGCCCAAGGAAGCTCAAAATAACTTCACTCTTGATAGCGGTGATAAACAACAGCGTCATTTCCACCAGCAGAATGTGCGAGGTATTTGGCAACAGGTGCTTGAAAATCACCCGGTAAACCGGCACACCCAGCGAGCGGGCAGCCTCGGTAAATTCCATATTCTTCAGCTTGATGACCTCTCCGCGCACCAGTCGCGCCGTTCCCATCCAGAAACAGGACAT
>NZ_JAKRFQ010000290.1 GCF_022347985.1 Photobacterium sp. OFAV2-7 | reverse complement strand
ACACGCTATCCCAGTTTTCTTCTCTGGCAACATCGCTCAAATCGGTAAGAAACCCCAACCGGCCCCATTCCTGAATATCATGTCCCTTAATCTGAGCTGCCGACGGGGGGTTACCCGATACCGCCCGGGTTTTCAGCACAGTCATGGCACTTTCACCGCCACCACCGGCAATCGCGAAATCTTTCCAGCTGTTACCTTGCTCTTCCATCAACCCTTTCAGGACCGACACCGATTTGGCCTCGCCCCCGGATGTCCACCAGTGGAGTACCTCCACTTCACCGGCATGGGAGGCGGCAGCCATCAAGGACAGGGTAATTGCTGACAGTGTCTGTTTTAGTTTCATCATCTCGCTCTTACTACAAAACGGCCAGTGGTACTATTCTTTCAGCAGGCGGGGGATATAGACTTTCACTTCCAACCCGCCTTCTTTGGCATTATGAATAGTCATATCACCGCCGTGGGCGTGAATAATATTTCGGGCTATTCCCATTCCTAAACCATGCCCTTCGTCATCCTTGGCAATCCGGAAATACGGTTCAAAAACGGCCTCAAGCATTTCTTCAGGAATACCTTCCCCTTTATCTTTGATGATCAATACCAGAGCGTCAGACTCATCTGACACAATTAGACTCACTTCGTGACCATATTTGACACCATTATCGATAAGGTTACTCAGGCAACGCTTCAGCGCCAGCGGCTTACCTGTCATCGGGGCTATCTTGGTATTGGGAATATGCACCTTTATCTTTTTGGTGTTATGGCGCTCAGCGATACTGCGCAGCATTTCTGACAAGTCGACCTGAGTCAGGTTCTCATGAAGGTCGGTGTCTTTAACTGTTTGCAGCGCACCCTTGACCATCATTTCAAGCTCATCGAGGTCACGGTTGAATTTCTCAATCTTCGCCTCATCATCGATCAACTCGGCGCGTAATCGCAATCGAGTGATTGGCGTTTTCAAATCATGGGAGATCGCCGAAAACAGGTGTTCCCTATCGTCGATATAACGGCGCAAACGAAGCTGCATACGGTTAAAGGCCTGCGTGGCTGTCACCAGTTCACTGGCTCCCTCTTCTACCAGCGGCGGCTGATAGATGTCCAGACTGAGCGCATTGGCCGCGTTTGCCAGTCGCTTAAGCGGCTTGGTTTGACGACGGATCATAAAATAGGTGAACACCAACAACAGCGTGGTGATAAAGATAAGGAAGATCACCTGCTGCTTGGTAATGATCTCATCTTCCAACGTCACATACGGCGATGGCAGCAAGGCGGCAATATACAACCATTCGTTGGTTGCAAGTTCTAACTGTACAACCAGAATCGGCGGGTTAAACGGCTCCAGGCTCAAAGTGTAATGCGCCCAGGAACGAGGAAGATCGGTCAGTAAAATATCATTTTTCAGAACATGCAGGGTTTCCGGACGGGAGAACTCAACCCGAATAACATCCAACCGAGGCAATTTCTCGCTCAGCACTTCTTCAAATACCCTGACCGCGGTATTTTTCATCTGTGAGGAGGGAATGGGATCGATCAGGATTTCTTCTTCGTTGAACGAAACAAAGAAGCGGGTACCACCCATGTTCCTAAGCTGATCCAAAACGATATGACGGTATTCGAGAGGCAGGGACTGAAAGAAAGTGACCGTCGATGCAAACATGTTGGCCATACTGGCCGATGCCGATTCAAGTCCCTCCAGGTCCCGCTGTTTAGACTGCCCATACCAAATAATGGTTGCAATCAACTGTGCCAGAAATACCGCCAGCAGGGTAAACCACAAGGTGCGCGCCAAAAGAGACTTCGGCCACCACTTTTTCCAATTCATGTATCAATGCCTTCTTCGGTCACAACAGGCAAAACTATTCTTCGTAGGTGACTTCGGCATTGAACGAATAACCGTTGCCTCGGCTGGTTTTGATCAGCCTTTGCTGTGTGCCTTTGTCACCGAGACGCTGACGCAGACGGCTAAGCTGAACGTCAATACCACGCTCTGAAGGATGCGCCTCACGGCCACGGGTAGCAAATGAGATGGTATCGCGATCCAACACTTCATTCGGGCGGGTAAGGAATAACATCAACAAGGCAAAGTCACTACCGGATAACTCATAGTCTTTGCCTTTTTCCAGATCGAATAAACGTTGCGAAGCCGTTTCCAAACGCCAATTGGCAAACCTAATCGCTTTAGGGGTGGCCGGAGCTGCCTGCTGAGCTTCCTCGGTTGATTTCACCCTGCGCATCAAGGCTTTTATCCGAGCCATCAGCTGACGTGGGCTGAAAGGTTTGGCGATATAATCGTCCGCCCCTAGCTCAAGGCCGATGATCTGATCCATCTCGTCTGAGACAGCCGTCAGCATAATAATAGGTACGTCGGACGTTTTACGAATGTACTGACACAAGGTGAAGCCATCATCACCGGGCATCATGACATCCAATAAAATGAGATCGGGATAACCCAGAGCCAACCGACGCTTCATTTCTTCGCCTTCGGCAGCCGTTGTTACCGTAAACCCTGCTTTCGTCAGGTATTCATCCAATAGCTCGCGAATCTCCTGATCGTCATCAACAACAAGGACCTTCTTGCTCGCACTCATTTCATCTTCCTTTTGTACCGGGCAGCCCCAACTTGCCAACAAATGCCTACAAGCACTCTGCCTGAGCTAACGGGCACCGGTGTGTTACCAAATAGTTAATCCAGAATATCTAGGTTGCCGAAGCCAGAGAACATCAGTACCCCATCCGGTTATGTCTCTTCCTAAGATACCAGACCATACAGAAAAAGGCGCGCATTATGCCTCAGAATCATGAACTTCGCGAATATCACTGAGCAGCTACTCTATATCGAGGCTAAAAAGAAATAAAAAGCGCGCGCAAAAAGTACAGCCAGATCAAAAAAGCTGCCATTGGCAGCTTTTCATTCAAATCATACGTCTGTTTGGCAAACGGTTCATAGAACGCATTTAGTGAAACTATGCCACGCCCATCTGAGACTTGTATTTACTTACGGAACGCTCGAAAAAGTCTCGTTCGTCATCATCGTCGATATTGTTACTCAGCTCGGCAAATACCTCATATCCCTTCTTGGCATTCTTAACTTGCCATACGGCGTAGGCCGCCTGCTTATCGAGTTCAACACGATTTTTTTCAGCGTCAGATAATAGCGTTAGATTATGCATAGCCCTGTACCACGGTAAAACACAGCGCCGATATTAGCCGATTTTTGGCTTCAGACCAATGTTCATGCCCAGGATTACTCAAAATACAGGACTCAAAAACCTAGATGCATTTTCAAGATAATGAAAAAGCCAACCAGTACCCCAGTAACCAGAGCTACGCTCAGCAGCGGGCTTAGCGTTGACGAGCAGGGATTATGCAGGGCATCAGTTAATGTCGGTTCGCTGTCGTCAGGCACCTTCTGACCTTTCAATAGCTCAGCAACATAATAGGTTACTGTCTCAATCGACTCCTCGGCAGAATCTATTACTTGAGCACCAAACCACTTTTCACTGTCCACCAGTTGATAGCCTTCGACCATCCGGGGCTTACTAAACAATCCGGTACGTTTGTCTATCACCGACACAGCACGTTGCTCGTCATCTGCATACCACACCCAGCATGGTAAGTAGCTCCCCTGAATCTTAACTTTACTGGGGTAAGGATAGTGGGTATCAGCCATCACCTGCATTAACTGCTCTTTGGAGAGCATCAGATAATGCAACTGCTGCAGGCAGTGTTCGAGCCAGTGAGGAAAGTTGTTACGATAGGATGTCTGACGCAGCGGTGCAAGGCGAGCTGCGCCGCGCACGACATATTCGGTTACCTGGTTGCTCACTGGTTCATCTTCGGACCAAAATGATTCAGCCATGGCTTTTGGCAAGGTCAATCGCTGGCAAATAGAGCCACTCGGTGCGACTAATAATAATTGCTGCTCATCAGAGTCATTAACGTCCTGATACTGAACCTGCCAAGGTCTGGTTAACTTACGAAGGATAGCAGCATTTACCCTTGCAACAGTTGCCTGGTAATGCTCATAGTTTGACATATTCTACCCTCCGCTGATGACCTCAAATTGTTAAGTTCATAGTAAAGGATTACAAGTACATCGACCTTGATCAGTTTCGTCTTTTCATCAATTTATCCTGCCTGAGCCAGAAATAAACTGAAGAATAATTACTTTCAGAAATCGCTTTGCGTAGTTTTATTCTGACTGCACATTAAACTCGTTGATGGGTATTAATTCCGCCCCAATAAATGATATAAGTTATCAATATACTTCTCGGTTACATTTATTGACTATTACTGAGAGATAAGCCACTAAGGTGTGATAAGACAATTAAAAAAAGCTGCATAAAGCAGCTTTTTCATTAATTAATATAGACAGCCAAACCTACAAGCTAATATCAACACCAACGACAACAGCATTGTTTGTTACTTCGCCCATATCGCGATACTCGTAACCCAGGCTCAAATCCACAAGTGGTAACAGCGTAAGAACGAAACCCGCACCGCCAGTAAATGCCCAGCCGTCATCAGTGGCTTTTACGCCATCTCTTGCGACATCGACATCATAAAAGTTAGTACCCGCTTTGGCATACAGGCTACCGATCAACAAGGGTAGATCGCCTCGCAATGTAACCGGAAAGGCTGTGTAGTCAATGTCGTTCTTGGACGCCGACAGATCGGAATCCACCTCGCCGCTGCCCTGAACAACACCAGCATTAATGCTAAAAAAGTCATTCAATGCGTAGCTGGCATTCAGGCCATACTCATAGCCGTATTCTTTATTACCTTGAAAATCTAACTGAGCGGCACCTGCAGTCGCACCGACCGATAAGCCAAAGATATCGGCACTTGCCGGTAGAGCCGTAAACGCCAACATGGCAGCTAGCAACGTTTTCTTCATGGTTACATTCCCTCGTCTAAAATTTGCGCAGTTAAATAGAAGCCAATCATTTGTAATCTTTATTATTACTTAGAATTTCACAAGAACATACCGTAAACCCGGCGCATTCGCTCATTTCCGTGTGCAGACTCACCTCAACGTCACATTTTGCTCCTAGCCTTATGAATCTCTGACCATAAAAAAGGCTACAGATTGGATCCGAGACAGGCTCGCCTTGGATGAAATCCATTACAAGATCACACATTGAAGATTCGTGTTTCATTGCCTGGATATTTGCATTTATTTACCCGCAACCATACATAAGCACCTGATAAATAATAGTTATAAAGGCATATTAAGAATTTAGCTTCTGAATATAAACCACCTAAAAGCAAACGCTTCCCTTCCCAGTTTCAACAGAATTGGTAATCAAGGCGCTATTTTTAGATAATAGGGAAACAAATTGTGATCAAGATCTCGAGAATGTAAGAGCGCGTTCCTTACACTGGCTCTATCAAACGGCAACAACAAAAAGGCGCCAATAAAGAGCAGCCTCACAAGCCGTCACAATCTTATGCAACACACAGAGGGTAAACACATGAACGAGATTCTGCTTGCGGTTTTTGCAGGGTTAATTGTTGGCGTATTTTTTTCTGCCATCAAACTTCCACTTCCTGCGCCAC
>NZ_JAKRFQ010000289.1 GCF_022347985.1 Photobacterium sp. OFAV2-7 | reverse complement strand
CCCGCCGTAGGCATACTCGCCGCTGATGCGGACAGTCGCAGACTTCAAGCCCGCCACTTCACCTTCAGAGACTTCAATCACTTCTGTCTTGAAGCCCTTGGCATCAGCCCAGCGCAGGTACATGCGCAGCATCATCGATGTCCAGTCTTGCGCCTCGGTACCGCCCGAGCCCGCCTGAAGATCGATATAACAATCAGACTCGTCATGATCGCCGGCAAACATACGGCGGAATTCCAGCTTGGCCAGCTTGGCTTCCAGATCCGCCAGTTCCGGTTCGATCTCGTCAAACGTTTCCTGATCGTCTTCTTCTATCGCCAGCTCAAGCAGGCCTTCGACGTCTTCAACGCCCTGATCCAGCTGATCGATAGTATCAACCACAGCCTCAAGGGCTGCGCGTTCTTTACCCAGAGCCTGAGCGCGTTCTGGCTCATTCCATACATCTGGTTGCTCTAGTTCTGCATTGACCTCTTCTAGACGCTCACTTTTGGCATCATAGTCAAAGGTACCCCCTAAGGATATCAGTACGTGCTGACACATCCTCAAGTCGGTTTTTAATAGGATTAATCTCGAACATTGCCACTCTTCATAGCCGAAATGGACGTAACCGGAGGATTCTATCGAATTGTTGATAGAATATACAGAGCAGAAGAAAGGTTATCGGTGAATTTATTTTATAAGCCCGGTCACAGAAACAGTGTCGTCACCAGCTTGAAATATTTTCTTTACCCGCTACACCCAAGGGCAAAGAGTGAATGGGATCACAGGGCGGAAAACCGGGCTTCCGCGCCTGTGCCTCTAATGCTATAGCGCTTCGATATGTTCAATCATCAGCTGGGCGCTGCAATTGCCCCTGAACTCATTGACATCCAGTCGGTATACCAGCTGAACTTGCTGTACAGACGCATCCGGCCAGCGGCGAATATCAATGTTAAAGGCGATCCCGTCAATGACGCTACCGCCGTCAATCGGCTCGAGCATCATCTTGAGGTGCTTGCCCCCCACCAGCTTCTGGTGCAGAAGGCGAAACTTACCGTCGAACATCGGCTCGGGAAACTGCTGTCCCCAAGGGCCGCCCGAGCGCAGCAGCTCGGCCGTTTGCAGGTTAAGTTCGTTGCGATCCAGCTCGCCGTCAGTCAACAACACGCCTTTCAGGGCATCTTCATCCAGCTCGTTACGCACCGCCTGATCGAACGCCTTGCTAAAGGCCGCCAGCTTATCTTCGGGAATGGTCAGCCCGGCTGCCATGGCGTGGCCGCCAAACTTGATGATCAGTCCCGGGTTTTGGGTATCGATCGAATCAAGAACATCTCGCATATGCAGGCCGGGAATCGAACGACACGACCCTTTGATATCGCCATTACCGGCATCGGCAAAGGCAATCACCGGACGGTGGTACAACTCCTTGATCCGAGATGCCAAGATCCCTATCACGCCCTGGTGCCAGTCCCGTTGAAACAGCGCCAGGCCATAGGGCATATCTTGCTGGTTGAATTTAAGGCGCTCGCAAATAGCCAGTGCCTCTTCTTTCATTCCGTGCTCGATTTCCTTGCGGGTCTGGTTGAGGGCATCCAGCTCCGAGGCCATTCGCCGCGCCGCCTGGATATTGTCGCATAGCAACAGCTCGACCCCGAACGACATATCGTCGAGCCGGCCTGCCGCGTTGATCCGCGGCCCGAGGGCAAAGCCCAAATCGCTCGACACCAGTCTGGCCGGATCCCGGTTGGCCACTTCTATCAGTGCTCGGATACCCGGTCGGCACTTACCGGCACGGATACGCTGCAACCCCTGATGGACCAAAATACGGTTGTTGCCATCCAGGGCGACCACATCGGCCACCGTTCCCAGTGCCACCAAGTCCAGCAGTTCAGCCAGGTTAGGTTCGGCAATGCCCTGCGAGGCAAACCAGCCACTTTGTCGCAGCTCAGCCCGCAAGGCCAGCATCAGGTAAAAAGCCACGCCGACGCCGCAAAGCGACTTGGACGGAAAATCACACTCGTGCAGATTGGGGTTAACAATCGCATCAGCCTGCGGCAACTCACTGCCCGGCAAGTGGTGATCGGTCACCAGCACCTGCATCCCTTTTGCCTTGGCTGCTGCCACCCCCGCAATTGACGACACACCGTTATCCACCGTCATGATCAGCTCGGCGCCCCGCTCCTCGGCCTGGGCAACCACCTCCGGGCTCAACCCGTAGCCATCATCAAAACGGTTAGGAACCAGGTAGTCGACATTACTACAGCCCAGCATCTTTAACGCCAATACCGACAATGCCGAACTGGTTGCGCCATCAGCATCAAAATCACCGACGATAATAATTCGACGGTTATCCGCCAGTGCCGACACCAGCAGCTGCACCGCAGGTTCAATACCGTGGAGCTGGTTAAAGCCCAGCAGTCCCCGAGCACCTCGCTCGAGATCATCGTCTCCGGCCAAACCTCGGCTGGCATAAATTCGCTTTAGCAGTGGGTGGATAGCATCGGAAAAACCGGCGGTATCAGCCGGGGGACGGCGTTTTATTTCAATCATAACAAGGCTAAGTCTATGCTGGGGTTCGAGGGGTTAATGCTAGGCATTATAGGCGCTACGCCAAATATAAAAAACCCGAATTCGATTTCTCGAATTCGGGTTGTTTATTAAAGAACAAAGGTTAACTGCGGCTATCCAGCATCTTACGCAGCATACCCGCAGGCTGATAGCCCGGCAGCATTGTACCGTCTTCCAGAACCATTGCCGGTGTACCACTAACGCCCATCGCCACGCCTAACTGGTAGTGCTTACGCACAAGATCTTCGCGCTGGGCAATGCCGGTAATGTCGAATTGGCCGTTCTTCGCCTCGTCCATTGCCTTGGCGGTATCTTTGGCTCCCCAGATAGCACTCATTTCTGCAAAGTTGCGCGAACGCTCGCCACCGCGTGGGAAGGCCAGATAACGAATAGTAATACCGGCATCGTTGTAGGCCTGCATTTCGTTATGTAGCTTACGGCAGTAGCCACAGCTGGTATCGGTAAATACCGTGACCACGTATTTCTCGTCTTTGGCCGGGTAGACAATCATCTCGCCTTCCATGCCTGCCAGCTTGGCCTTGTTCAACTTGGCCATTTTCTGCTCGGTCAAGTTAATCGGCTGAGCACTATCGTTTTGGTATAACTGACCTGCCAGGAAATAGTTACCGTCATCAGAGACATAAATAATCCCACGGTCTGTCACTACCTCATTCAGACCGGCTAGTGGCGATGGTGTAATTGAGACTGGGGCCAGCCCAAGGCCACTGAGTTTCGTCTTGATTGCAGCATCATCAGGTTTAGCCGCTGCTGTAAACGCAGTCAGTGCTACAGCAGTTGCAAGAATCGTACGGCCAAAAAAGTGCATTCGACTATTTCCTTTCAGCAAAATTATGGATAACCAATAAGACCTGTAAGAGTCCAAAAATCTTTCAGAGTTCAAATAATAAATCGACTCTTCCAGTATAACGAACCCGAGTTATAAGCAACCAGTATATCGTATTTTACCGCTTTCTCCCTACGGATGGTTATTACGCCCGCGGGTGATGCGCTTCATGCAGTTGCTTGAGTCGCTCCGTTGCCACATGGGTATAGATTTGCGTGGTAGAGAGATCACTGTGGCCGAGCAACATCTGAACCACTCTCAAATCCGCCCCGTAATTGAGCAAATGCGTGGCAAAAGCATGGCGCATCACATGGGGAGAGAGCTTGTCCGAGTCAATACCCGCCAATACGGCATAATGCTTGATGCGGTGCCAGAAGGTCTGCCGGGTCATCTGCTTAGCGCGCTTGCTGGGAAACACGACATCAGAGCTTTTCTCGCCCAGCAGCTGCGGCCGGCCGCTCTCTATAAATTGTTCAATCCAGTCGACGGCATTTTCTCCCATTGGCACCAGCCGCTCTTTGCCGCCTTTACCGGTAACGCGCACCACGCCCTGACGCAGGCTGACATTTTCCATTGTCAGGCTAACCAGCTCGGTGACACGCAGCCCGGTGGCATAGAGCAGTTCCAGCATCGCCTTGTCCCGCAGCTCAATCGGATCGTTGGGATCAGGTGCATCCAGCAGCGCATCGACCTGCTCCTCGCTGATATCTTTCGGCAGGCGCTTGGGGAGTTTCGGGCTGACCAGCATCGCGCTCGGATCATCTTCGCGAATTTTCTCTCGGTGGAGATATTGGTACAGCCGCCGAATGGCTGACACCATCCGGGCCCGGGAAGTCTGCTTATAGTCAGCATCAAACAACCATTGCTGGTAACGCTGCAAATCATCGACCGACACCGTTTCCAGGCTCAGCCGTTCCTGCTCGATCCAACTGCACAGCTTACTCAGATCATTGCGATACGAAGCCAGGGTATTATCAGACAACCCCCGTTCCATCCACATCGCATCCAGAAAGCGTTCAATGAGCGTTTCGTCGTTTTCCACCACAACCTCTAACCAATCGACAAATTCATCCAGCTAACACATGGATAAATACACAGTAGTTTGTGTCATAGTAGTCTATTTCAGGACAAAAGTAACTTGTCATTTAACTCTCTAATCACCGGCGGTTTTCGTCGTCATATCCTCTATATTCCTTCTTTGAGTCAGCAGAGCCTACACAGAATTAGTCAACAGGCGTTAACCTAGGTAAAATCCACGCTATTGTTCTAATGCACCAACCAACTGGACTAACAGCATGAAAATTGGCTTATTCTACGGCTCAACCACCTGTTACACCGAAATGGCATCTGAGAAAATCCGTGACTGTATCGGCGCAGAGCTGGTCGAACTGCATAACATCAAGGAAGCAGCGATCAGCACCATGAATGATTTCGACATGCTGATCCTGGGTATCTCGACATGGGATTTTGGTGAACTGCAGGAGGACTGGGAAGCCGTATGGGACCAGCTTGACGGGCTAAAACTGGAAGGCAAAACCGTTGCCCTGTTCGGGTTGGGTGATCAGGAAGGCTATACCGAGTGGTTCCTTGATGCGATGGGCATGCTGCACGACAAGCTGGTTCCGACCGGTGCAAACTTTGTCGGCTACTGGCCCAATGAGGGCTATCAGTTTGAGGCTTCGAAAGCCCTGACCGAGGATCAAAAGTTCTTTGTTGGCCTGGCTCTGGACGAAGATAGCCAGTATGAACTCAGCGACGACCGTATCACCCAGTGGTGCGAGCAAATCCTGACCGAGTATAGCGAAACCCTATAACCTTGTTCTCCAGATAAAAAAACGGGATGCCATGGCATCCCGTTTTTATTGATACTAGCTGCAATTAAGCAGTCTGAACGTTTTGCTGCTCAGCCTCACCGCCAATGAAGCGGGAGATAACCAGCGCGGCAGTGGTTGGCAATACCCAAGCCATACCAAAGTCAAACAGTGGCAGAATGTTCAGCGCCGACATATCGATTCCCATGAACTTCGCCGCGTCAATCAGGCTGAAGATAAAGGAAACAAGCAATACGATACGGTAAGCCGCACGCGGGTTTGGCATCCACTTACGCAAGAATGTCAGGGCAACCAGGGCTACCGCTACCGGATACAGGGCAAACAGTACCGGAATTGACAG
>NZ_JAKRFQ010000288.1 GCF_022347985.1 Photobacterium sp. OFAV2-7 | reverse complement strand
ATTTTTATTAGTGGCATGGTATTTGTGCGCGATCCATGCGATATTTGCGTGAAATTTTATTCCACAGCTGGAGTTACCCCATGTCCTACGCAGAACTGATTGAAGAGCAGAAAGAAGAAACCCGCGATATTATTGCGGCATTGATGGAAGACGGCAGCGATCCTGATGCCCTGTATTCTATTGAGCACCATTTTTCTGCTGATACCTTTGAAGGGCTGGAAGGTGCCGCGGTAGAAGCCTTCAAGATGGGTTTTGAAGTCTTAGAGGCAGAAGAGCTGGAGCTGGCACCGGAAGACGGCGGCGGCAAGGTAGTGTGTTTTGATGCCGTGATGGAGTCTGCGCTGAAGGCTGAACTGATTGATGAGCAAGCAGAAAAGCTAATCAAGCTAGCTGAAAAGCACAACATCGACTACGACGGCTGGGGAACCTACTTCGAGTCGGGTGAAGACGACGAGGAAGAGGGCGAAGTCGAAGAGTAAGCCTTGATTCGTCTAAGAAAAAGCTGGCAGTGGCCAGCTTTTTTTGTGCCCTGTTGCTTACTTCTTTGGAGCTAGAGTGTCTTCAGCATTCGAACTTCGCAGGCATCATGACCGGTATTGCCCATCGGGTGAGGGATTCTGACAAAACCAAGTGACTGGTAGAGCGCTATAGCCTCGGTGAGATTGGCAGTCGTTTCGAGGTAGCAGCCCTGATAGCCCTGCTCGCGTGCAAATCTGAGAGCTGTAACCGCCAGTTTACGAGCCAGCCCCAGGCCTCTTAGTTCGGGGAGAAAATACATTTTCTGCAGCTCGCAAACCTTATCTTCTCCTGCCAGTGGAGCAACTCCGCCGCCACCTAAAATGCGGTTATTGTGCTCAATCACCCAATATCGGCTGCCGTCATGCTGATACACTTCGCTCATGGTATCCAGGGTTGGGTCGGCAACACCATAGCCTTGATCTGCTGTCAGGCCGTACTCTGCTGAGACGCGGCGGATCACTGCGGCTACTGCAGCATTGTCGATCGGAGTTAGCTGGCGGATCACATACCCCTCCTGGCGGGAAGCGGCCTGCATAGACTTGGTATAGCGCTTTAGGCTTGTGCCCAGCTGGTCGACTTCATCGCGATCCATTTGAGCCAGCCAGCTATCAACCTGCGTGTTAAGTTGCTGGTGGAGGGCCGAGAGCTTGTCTCTACCTGGCGTTGTGAGCTCAAAGATCTGGCTGCGTTTATCAAGTGGGTTAGGGACAGATTGCACCAGTCCCTGATTAAGCAAGATTGCCAAGGTGCGGCTGGCATTGGACTTATCGACATTGAGGCGGTGGGCCATTTCATTTACCGTGGCGGTGCTGTGCTCAAGCTCAATAAGCGTATGAGCCTGGACCGGGGTAAGGGCCATACTGCCACAGTAGTTGTCTAACATACCTAGCTGGCGGACCAGCTGGCGAGAGAGTTGTCTTAATGATTTGGCATTCAAGTGGCTGAACCTATATTGTTGCGATGTACAACTATATTTAATTGCGATTCGCAACAAAGTCAAGCCCAATGTTTGATTTGTCTCGGGGCCGGTTTAGTGGTGGCAGACAATCATATCAAGGTGCTTGCTATGTGCTTGGTTTTGCTCCTGTCCCTGACGTTGCCAAACTCGTTCGTGAAAGTAATACGCGATGGTGTTGATGGCAGGTTCTATCATCGCCATAACGCTACCAATTAGGAGATCACCGGTCAGCAGGTATGCAACTGAAAAGGCAACGCCAAAGTGGATGATGGCAAAGCTGATGGTCTTGCTTGCCGGTGCGCTGTACTGTGAGCGTTTAAGTGTACTACTTTGCCAGGCCTTTTCATGAAAGAAGAAGGCCACGGTATTTACCATCGGCTCGATCATCGCGATCAGGCTACCGATCAACAGATCGCCGGTAAGAATATATGCGACGCTAAAGGCAACTGTAAAATGGATAACGGCAAAGCTCAGGGTCTTTTTCATGATGGCTTCCTCTCTCTTGATATCGTTATTATTGCGAACAATTATCAATAACAAAAATCAATTATTGTTATTGAATTGATAGGTGGAAGCTTTTGAAGGAGAGGTTAGTGAGGAGGCAGTAATTACCCCCTTCCAAGCTCTCCCTTGAAAAGGGGGGAGGAGTTGCTGGTTGTACAGACCGGATACATCATTGGCAAAACAAACCGGAGGCATGGTTTACAGGTACCAGAAAATAAAAAAGCCGACGATTGCTCGTCGGCTTTTGCTTCGAATATTAAGGCTGGAGATTACAGCGCAGCGATAGTTGTCTGCTGCTCTTCTAGCTTAACCAGTGTTTCTTTGTAGCCTTCAAGTTTCTCACGCTCTTTGGCAACAACTGCTTCTGGTGCTTTTGCAACAAAGCCCTGGTTGCTTAGTTTGCCTTCGATACGCTTGATTTCACCTTGGATTTTCTTCACTTCGCCAGCCAGACGAGTCAGCTCGGCATCTTTATCGATAAGACCGGCCATCGGGATCATCAGCTCAGACTTGCCAACAAGTGCAGTTGCACACGCTGGTGTTTCTTCTCCCTCTGCCAGTACCTTGATACCTTCCAGCTTAGCCAGTGACATCAGTACGGTACGGTTTGCTTCCAGGCGAGCTGCATCGTTTTCGTCAGCTGCTTTTAGCATCACATCAAGCGGCTTGCTCGGGGCGATATCGTACTCGGCACGCAGGTTACGGATACTGGTGATGAAGGCTTTCACCCACTCGATGTCAGCGATAGCCGATTCGTTGAAGTTAGCTTCGTTAAACTGCGGTAGTGCCTGAGTCATGATAGTTTCACCCTCAACACCGTCTACCAGCGGCTTCACGCTCTGCCAGATAGATTCAGTGATGTAAGGTAGCACTGGGTGAGCAAGACGCAGTGTCTTCTCAAGCACGGTGATTAGCGTATGACGAGTTGCACGCTGTTGTGCTTCGGTACCTTTCCACAGTACAGGCTTGGTCAGCTCCAGGTACCAGTCACAGAACTGGTTCCAGATGAACTCATAAATCGTACCTGCTGCCATATCCAGACGGTAGTTTTCAACATGAGTGTTGAAATCTTTCGCCGCTAGCTCGAACTGAGATTCGATCCACTTGTCAGCCAATGAGAATTCCATCTCACCGCCTTTCATGCCGCAATCTTGGTCTTCTGTATTCATCAGTACGTAACGACTTGCGTTCCATAGCTTGTTACAGAAGTTACGGTAACCTTCCAGGCGCTTCATGTCCCAGTTGATGTCGCGGCCGGTCGATGCCATTGCCGCCAGGGTAAAGCGAAGTGCATCGGTACCGTAGGCTTCGATGCCGTTTTCGAAGGTCTTGCGGGTGTTCTTCTCGATTTTAGCGGCCAGCTGAGGCTGCATCATGTTGCCACAACGCTTTTCGACCAGTTCTTCCAGGCCGATGCCGTCGATCATGTCGATAGGGTCGATAACGTTACCCTTAGATTTCGACATCTTGTCGCCGTTCTCGTCACGGATCAGACCTGTTACGTAAACGGTCTTGAACGGAACCTGTGGCTTGCCGTCTTCATCTTTACAGAAGTGCATGGTCATCATGATCATGCGGGCAACCCAGAAGAAGATAATATCAAAGCCAGTTACCAGTACGTCTGAAGGGTGGAATGTTTTCAGATCGTCTGTCTGTTCTGGCCAGCCTTGGGTACCGAACGTCCATAGTGCAGATGAGAACCAGGTATCCAGAACGTCATCGTCCTGGCGTAGCACGACAACTGGTGCCAGATTGTTGTTCTCACGCACTTCTTCTTCGGTGCGCCCAACATAGACGTTACCGTCGTTGTCATACCAGGCCGGGATACGGTGGCCCCACCATAGCTGGCGAGAGATACACCAATCCTGGATATCACGCATCCAAGAGAAGTACATGTTCTCGTACTGCTTAGGTACAAACTGGATGTCGCCGTTTTCAACCGCTTCAACCGCTGGCTTCGCTAGTGTTTCAGCGCGTACATACCACTGGTCGGTCAGCATTGGCTCGATAACCACGCCACCGCGGTCGCCGTAAGGGACGGTCAGGTCGTGATCCTTGATTTCGTCCAGCAGGCCTAGCTCGTCAAACTCCGCGACGATTGCCTTACGTGCTGCAAAACGTTCCATGCCATGGTATTTGGCTGGCAGCTCGGTGCTGTAGGCATCGCTTGGTTCACCGTTGGTGGTGAAGACTTCAGAACTGTCACGAATGTCAGCATTGAAAGTCAGGATGTTGATCATTGGCAGGCTGTGGCGCTTGCCAACTTCGTAGTCGTTGAAATCGTGTGCCGGGGTGATTTTCACACAACCCGTACCTTTTTCCATATCAGCGTGCTCATCGCCCACGATAGGGATACGACGGTCTACGATTGGAAGTAGGATCTCTTTGCCAATCAGATCTTTGTAGCGAGGATCTTCTGGGTTTACTGCAACACCTGTATCACCCAGCATGGTTTCCGGGCGTGTGGTTGCAACAACAATGTAATCTTTGCCTTCGGCAGTTTTCACGCCATCCGCAAGCGGGTAGCGGAAGTGCCACATGTGGCTTTTCTTGTCTTTGTTTTCAACTTCCAGATCCGAAATCGCTGTGTGTAGTTTCGGATCCCAGTTGACCAGACGCTTACCGCGGTAAATCAGATCTTCTTCGTATAGACGAACAAATACTTCCTGAACGGCATTAGACAGGCCGTCGTCCATGGTAAAGCGCTCGCGGTCCCAGTCGACAGAAGCACCTAGGCGACGAAGCTGTTTGGTGATAGTGCCACCTGATTCGCCTTTCCATTCCCAGATTTTGTCGATGAACGCATCACGACCGTAATCGTGCTTGGTTTTGCCTTCTTCGGCTGCAATTTTACGCTCCACAACCATTTGGGTTGCGATACCTGCGTGGTCGGTACCGACTTGCCAAAGGGTGTTTTTGCCTTTCATACGCTCACAGCGGATCAGGGTATCCATGATGGTATCCTGGAACGCGTGGCCCATGTGCAGGCTGCCTGTGACGTTTGGTGGTGGGATCATGATGCTGTAGGCATCTTTAGATGTGTCACCATGAGGCTTGAAGTAACCAGCCTCTTCCCAGCGCTGGTACAGCGCCTGTTCAATTGA
This sequence comes from Photobacterium sp. OFAV2-7, assembly GCF_022347985.1. Lineage (GTDB taxonomy): Bacteria > Pseudomonadota > Gammaproteobacteria > Enterobacterales > Vibrionaceae > Photobacterium. Next base: position 493 of record NZ_JAKRFQ010000288.1, on the reverse strand, counting down.
TTGTGGGTTGTATGTCTTTTCCATAGCGCTCTTAGAAGGATCTATATGGGAATTAGGGCGTCTCAGGGGCAGCGGCGGTCTGTAACTGAATGCCGGCAAGGCGGTAAGCCTTGTAGCGCTCACGGGCCAACTGCTTGAGCTTTTCATCGCAAGGAACGAAGTCTACCACTTGTGAGAAGGTAACAGCAAAATTTGGTGCATCCTGACTCAAATTAATCAGGATCCCCCGGCGCCCGCTATGGCGTAACCCCGGCCAGCCGATCTCGACCGGTGATCCGCCGCGGGGGCCTTCACCAATGAGATTATGCGGTACGAAGTTGTCCGGCTCTTGCTGCCACAGGTATTCATCTATCTGCTCTGCCTGCTCTTTGCTGCTTGCCAGCAGGTAGACCTTGTGGCCTTGCTTGTATCTCAATGCTGCCTGATGACAGGCAAAGTGCAGCTGATAGTCGCTATCGGCTTCTATCTGCTTGTCATCGATAATATAAAAAGT
>NZ_JAKRFQ010000287.1 GCF_022347985.1 Photobacterium sp. OFAV2-7 | reverse complement strand
ATTCCCTAACTTTGCCAAGCTCCACCTCGGTGGCAGTGCCGCTGCGGTCTCTTTTTTGCTGACCCTTTTCTCTATCGGCATCGCTATCGGCTCATTACTCTGCGACCGCTTGTCCGGTCACCGTATTGAACCGGGAATTGTGCCCCTCGGCAGCCTGGGGATCACCATATTTGGTGCCGATCTGATGTTTGCTACTCCCGAGGTCGTTCCGGCAGCCCAAAGCTTCTTAACCTTTGTGACTAACCCTGAATTGCTACGGGTATTTATTTCTCTGACTATGCTCGGCGTGTCTGGCGGGATCTTCATTGTTCCGCTGTATGCCATGATGCAGAGCCGGGCCAAAGAAGAAGAGCGTGCACAGATTATTGCAGCCAATAACATCTGGAATGCTATCTTCATGGTGGTTAGCGCCATCACGGCAATTGTCTTTTTGTCGGTGCTAGGACTGTCTATTCCGCAGTTCTTCCTGTTCCTGTCGTTGTTAAACTTTTTTGTCGTCCTCTACATTTACACCCAGGCCCCTGATTTTTTCTGGCGCTTTGTTGTCTGGCTAGTCAGCCACACCATGTATCGGGTTCGTCATAAAGATCTGTCCAATATTCCAACCAAAGGTGGTGCCCTGATTGTCAGCAACCACGTCAGCTATATGGATGCGCTACTATTGGCCGGAGCCTGCCCAAGACCAATCCGGTTCTTGATGGACAAGGATATTTACAATATCCCGTTCATCAAGGCCTTCTGTAAAGCCTGCAAAGTCATCCCTATCGACTCCACAGAGCGAAAATCGATCCTCAAGGCTTTCATCAAAGTTAACGGCTATCTGGAGCAGGGCGATATTGTCTGTGTCTTTCCGGAGGGACAACTCACCTATGATGGCGAAATCGGGCCGTTTATGCGCGGTATTGACCTAATTATCAAGCGCTCGAATGTGCCTGTGATACCGGTAGCGCTACAAGGCCTGTGGGGCAGCTACTTCAGCCGCGAAGGCGGTCGTGCGCTCCTAAAAATCCCCAAGCGTTTCTGGTCGAAGGTCAATATTGTCGCGGGCTCCCCTGTCGAAGCCAAACAAGCAAACAGTGCAATGCTAAGGGAACAAGTCCTGGCATTACGGGGAGAAAACAAATAAGGGTGAGAGACTAACTTCGAGCAAATCGCTCCGATACAAAGCAATAAGCGAGAACCATTGGTTCTCGCTTTTATTTACAGACTTACTACCAGAGATTCAGTTCTGCACTTCCAGCCACTCTGCCAATCGCTTGCGCGAAACCTTGATACCACCCGCTCCCAGGTTATCCGGCATATCCAGGTATTCAACCGGGCGACGAAATGTTGTGACTCTCTCCTGCATATACTCATGCAGTTCCTGTTTCAGCTTATTATCGAGTGGCGTTTCTGATTCGATGATCGCAACCGGACGCTGACCATACTCACTGTCATCAACAGGCAGCACAAATGCCTGTTTCACACCAGGGTGTGCGAGTAGCTCCTTCTCGATCATCTCTGGCTGAATGTTCTCACCACCAGAAATAAACATATTATCAACCCGGCCAAGAATATGGAGCTCTTCGCCAGACCAACGTCCCAAATCTTTGGTTGCAAACCACTCCCCGTCGGCCACCGGAAAAATCGTCTTGTTACGATAATATCCGATGCACTGCGTTTTACCCCGAACCAAGATTTCACCGTCTTTCAGGGTTATCTCCCGATTGGGCAATACACTGCCGACACCGCTACTAGCATCTGCCCGCTTGGCCGTTACGGTTGAACCCATTTCGGTCAGGCCATAACCACACCAACAATTAATCCCGGCAGCCTCAGCCTGCTTCGTCAAGCTAACAGGGATAACCGCACCGCCCAATAGCACCTGCTTTAGGACTAATGAAGGTGAATCAGATCGATCTTGCGAGACCAGCAACCTTTGGAGCTGAGTCGGAACCAGTGATGCATGGGTAACCGAAGCAAGAGCCGTCTCGAACTGTGCTGGCTCGGCAATAACCAGTCTCGCTCCGCGGTATAACCAGCGCCAGACAATCGCCAAGCCCGAGATATGAAATAACGGCAAGGATAGTAACCAGCTGTCCTGCTCACCATAATCCATCCACTCCAACAGCCCGGCAGCACTTGCCAACTGGCTTTGTGCAGAGTGCACCACAGCCTTTGGTTGTCCGGTAGAGCCTGACGTCAAGGTTAAGGTCGCCGGACGTGTCGGCTGCCAGGTCACCGGCACCAACCGAGGCTGCTGAGGAGGTAGCAGCTTCGCTCTGGAATATTGTTCGAATGCATGCTTAGTTTTGGCGGGATACCAGATAAAATCACATTGCAATGAGTCAAGCTGTTGGTCCAACTCAGGCTGACTGCTCCTTGGATTTAGTCCCACATATCGGGCACCGACCCGGATAGCAGCCAATATCAGCCACAGTACCTGCACCGAGTTAGGCGCAATAACGGCAATCAGCTGATCGCGCTTCACCCCCTGCTCCACCAGGCCCTGGGCGTACTCATCAACTCGTACCGAGACCTCTGCCCAGCTAAATGTCTGTTCACCAAAAGACAAAGCGGCCGCTGACGGCCGCTTTGTTGCCCAGTGTTGCCAGGGCCATGTGGCAAAGTATGACGTTATTTCTGCCATACCACCTCAAGTTCAGACAACCCTGTTACCGGCAGTTCGCTGTTTGGCCACGGCGTTTCAAGCTGCGCCTTGAACAACTGCATGGTATCAAGTCCAGGGATCACACCCGGTGTCTGCCAGGCCGAAAAACGTGCGAGCTGGTTCAGCCCAAGGCTAGATTCCATGCTGGAACTGATCACGGCTGTCAGTTTGGCTTCGTGCGCTTGCTCAACAAGCTCCATGCAGCGCTGAACAGAACCTACCAGAGTCGGTTTAATTACAATTGCAACCACGCCAGGTTCGGCTTTAACCTCAAACCCTTCATCACGGACCGTTTCGTCCCATGCGATATTGATACCGGTTTCCGCGGCAAATGCCAGACTGTCAGCCGGCGTCTTGCACGGCTCTTCAAGAAACGCAATCCCGCCGCGATGCTCAGGCTTAACATACTTGGCAAACTGCTGTGCTTTCAGCGGTGTCCATTTACGGTTAGCATCCAGACGTAAACGAATGTCCGGGATCGCCTCAATAAACATGTTGGCGACCATGCCATCGCGAACCGCCTCATACATGCCGACCTTGATTTTGGCAATCTTATCGCCCGGCATCTTGCTAAGCTCTTCGACCAAATCGTCCGGATCACCAGCACACAGCGGTGCAACCTGATAGTTACCTTCCGCTGGCAGGCCTCCTGACATTTCAAGTTCGGCCATACTCAGGCCAAATGCTACAGAAGGAAGTGCAGTAGCATAATCAAGCGCTTCTCCGCTTACCCAGGCATTGAGGAGTTTCTGAGCCTGCTGGCCAGCCTGCTCGGCCGTTTCCTGACTAAACTCCGGTAACGGCGCAATCTCACCGAAACCAGCAGCCTCTCCGTCACGTAATTCAACAATCCAGCCCTCACGGGTTACCAGGTGCTGATTTCGCAGGATCACCCCGCTGTCCATTGGCAACTGGTACTGATACAACTTTGCGCTACGCATATCTTCAGTACTCGCCTTATGGGTTACGTTTGAACTTGCTGAAGTCCGGACGGCGCTTCTCGTTAAACGAGTTACGACCTTCCTGACCTTCCTCGGTCATGTAGAACATCATCGTCGCATTACCGGCCAGCTCCTGCAGACCCGCCTGACCATCACAGTCGGCATTCAGGGCCGCTTTCAGACAACGTAGCGCCATCGGGCTATGCTGCAGTGTCTCGCGACACCAGCGGACTGTCTCGCGCTCTAGCTCTTCATATGGGACAACATGGTTTACCAGTCCCATATCCAGTGCTTCCTGAGCATCGTAGAAACGACACAGGAACCAGATTTCACGCGCTTTCTTCTGGCCAACGATACGTGCCATGTAAGAAGCACCCCAGCCGCCGTCAAAAGAGCCGACTTTCGGACCTGTCTGGCCAAACTGGGCATTGTCCGCCGCGATTGTCAGATCACACATCATGTGCAGGACATGACCGCCACCAACGGCATAACCAGCCACAGAGGCAATCACCGGCTTAGGACACGTACGGATTTGGCGCTGGAAATCCAGCACATTCAGGTGATGGGTACCTGATTCATCACGGTAGCCGCCGTAGTCACCGCGAATCTTCTGATCACCGCCCGAGCAGAACGCATCTTTACCCTGACCCGTCAGAACAATTACGCCAACCTGCTCGTCGTAGCGAGCATCAGCCAGCGCATCAATCATCTCTTTCACTGTCTGAGGACGAAATGCATTGCGTACCTGTGGACGGTTAATGGTGATCTTCGCGATACCATCTGCTGATTTTTCAAAAAGAATATCTTCATAACCTTCTGAACAATCTGTCCATTCTACCGGTGCATACAGTTCTTCTTCAGTCAGACCTACGGTTCTTGCCATGATTTATTCCAATCTATCTAAAAAATGAGTGACAGCCATACTGAACTCATGAGGCAGTTCAACATGGACATTATGCCCCGCTGACGGGATCACGGTCAGATCCAATCCCGAATTTTCAGCCAGGCTTCTGAATTTGTTATCGTTCTCTCCGCAAATATAGTGAACCGGGAACGACAATTGTTCAACCCGTAACTGCAGCTCGGGTTGTTTGGCTAACGATGTAGCCTGTAACATACGTGCTATACCAGCCCCAAGGTTATCACTGCGTTTTACGATCAAACTTTGTCTTTGGTCATGATTTAGTGACGAAAAAACAGATTGCTGATACCAATCGGCCAGGACTTGGGAAATTGGTTCTGACGCAAATCGCTGTGCCCATTTCTGATCATTGGCTAGTCTGGTGGCACATTCTGCGCGCGGAAGGCCAAAATGACCGCCTTCGAGTACCATTCCAACCAGTTTTCCCCGATTCTGATTGTCAAGAAAACAAGCATGATACATGGCGAGGCGAGCTCCCATCGAGTAGCCAATCAGCACATAAGAGCGAACATTGCGGTGTGACAGGGTTTGCAAGATCTGCCGGTTTACCTGCTCAAAATCGGACGGCATCAATAGCTGACTATGACCATGCCCGGGCAAATCAATCGTCAGGCAGTCATACGATGCTGACAAAGTATTCACCACCTGGCGCCAGTCTTGCCCAGAGCCAAGCAGACCATGCAGAAAAACCAACACCGGGCGCTCAGTGCCATTTCCAGACCGACAGCCATAGGTTTCAGAGTAAAGCGGCATTCCTCACCTCTGCAAACAGTGCCTTTATCAGTTCACCGCTTTGACCTGACGGCGTTTTGATTTCGATCAGTGTCGCTCCCGGTTGGCTTAGCCCCTGACGACAAGCCTGTTCGGCTTCCTGCAATGAGTTCGGACAGGAATAATTTATTCCGAACATAGCAGCAGCATGACTAAATTCCAGCCCGTGCGGCATCCGGTACAAGGATTCTTTCTGCTGCGCAGGAACGGGCAAGAGATCAAAAATCGCCCCGCCATCGTTATTGGTCACCAGCACCACAACCGGATACTCAGCCTGCTTCAACAGTGCCAGAGAGTTGAGATCATAA
>NZ_JAKRFQ010000286.1 GCF_022347985.1 Photobacterium sp. OFAV2-7 | reverse complement strand
GGCCGCTTGGTTCACCAAGCGCTTTGCCGCCTGCAGGATATCCCACTGACCACCGTAGTTGGCCGCGATATTCAGCACCATCCCGGTATTGTCAGCAGTCAACAACTCAGCCTCGGCGATTTTCTTCTGCAATCGCTGGCTGAAACGGGTCTTATCACCGATGATCCGTAACCGGATATTGTTCTTGTGCAGACGCTTCACTTCACGACCAAGCACAGTCATGAAGAGTTCCATCAGCAACGACACCTCGTCTTCCGGACGGCGCCAGTTTTCGCTACTGAAAGCAAAAAGTGTTACCACCTTGATACCGAGGCGACTTGCCGTCGAGACGGTTTTTCGTACGGCTTCTACGCCGGCCTTATGGCCAAACACTCGAGCTTTGCCTTTCGCTTTTGCCCAGCGGCCATTGCCATCCATAATAACGGCAATATGCTTTGGCAAATTATCAGCAGAAAGTGCATTTTCGATTGTATGCTCTGCCATACATCTCCCTCAAAAAAGAAAAGCGCCGTGCTGCACGCACAGCGCCTCAAGTCTCATCAAGCTAATAAAGGCGCGTCAGGCCTTATACTTCCATTAGCTCTTTTTCTTTCGCTTCCAGCACGGCATCAATGTTCTTAACCGCAGCATCAGTGATTTTCTGGATCTCATCCTGAGCACGACGGTCATCATCTTCAGAAATTTCTTTCTCTTTCAGCAGTGCTTTAACATCAGCATTGGCATCACGACGGATGTTACGAACAGCAACACGGCCCTGCTCGGCTTCGGCACGAACGATCTTAACCAGGTCACGACGACGCTCTTCCGTTAGCGGAGGAAGAGGAACACGGATAACCGTACCCGCAGACATAGGGTTCAGCCCCAGGTCAGACATCATGATTGCTTTTTCGACTTTCTGCGTCAGCTCTTTATCGAAAACAGTGATTGCCAGTGTACGGGAATCTTCAGCAACAACGTTTGCCAGCTGCTTAAGCGGCGTGTTGGCACCGTAGTATTCTACGAAGATAGTATCAAGCAGGCTTGGGTGAGCACGGCCAGTACGCACTTTTGCCAGTTGGTTTTTCAGCGCTTCAACGCTTTTGCCCATGCGCTCTTGCGCATCTTGTTTAATTTCATCAATCACGATTAATACCCTTAATGATTCGGTCAAAGCGGGAGCGACTACGCTCCCGTTCAGAATGTGTCGACAGAACTTACTCGCTAGAAGCTTAGTCGTTCGAAATCAAAGTGCCTTCTTGCTCGCCCATTACCACACGGCGCAGAGAACCTGGCTTGTTCATGTTAAAGACACGAATCGGCATGCCGTGGTCACGAGCAAGTGTAAATGCTGCTAAGTCCATCACTTTCAGTTCTTTTTCAAGAACGTCATTGTAACCAAGCTTATCATAAAGAACAGCTTCTGGGTTTTTAACTGGGTCATCTGTGAATACACCGTCAACTTTTGTTGCTTTCAGTACCACGTCGGCTTCGATTTCGATACCGCGCAGGCAAGCAGCAGAGTCAGTGGTAAAGAACGGGTTACCCGTACCGGCAGAGAAAATCACCACGCGACCCTGACGCAACTGGCTGATCGCATCAGCCCAGTTGTAGTTGTCACATACACCATTTAGCGGAATAGCAGACATCACTCGAGCGTTCACATAGGCACGGTGCAACGCATCACGCATCGCCAAGCCATTCATCACGGTCGCCAACATACCCATGTGATCGCCCACAACTCGGTTCATACCGGCTTCTGCAAGGCCTGCACCACGGAAGAGATTACCACCACCAATAACCAGGCCAACTTGCACACCCAGTTCAATAAGTTCTTTGATTTCCTGAGCCATACGGTCAAGAACTTGCGCGTCAATACCAAAACCTTCGTCGCCCTGCAGTGCTTCACCGCTGAGTTTCAGCAAAATTCGTTGATAAGTCGGTTTAGGATTTGTGGTCATTAGGTTTACCTTCCAGGCTTACAAATAGAGATATGGAGTTGTAAAAAGACCGCAGCCTTGGCTACGGTCTTTAGAGTTCGTTTCAAGAAGGATTAACCCTTCTGAACAGCTGCAACTTCTTCAGCGAAGCTCATTTCTTGAGCTTTCTCGATACCTTCACCAACTTCGAAACGGATGAAGTTAGAAACAGAAGCGCCTTTTTCTTTCAGCATCTGACCAACAGTCTGAGATGGGTCCATGATGAACGCCTGGCCAGTTAGAGAAACTTCGCCAGTGAACTTCTTCATACGACCAACAACCATCTTCTCTGCGATTTCAGCTGGCTTGCCAGACTGCATAGCAATTTCGATCTGGATTTGCTTTTCTTTCTCAACAACGTCAGCTGGTACATCTTCAGGAGTTACGTACTCAGGCTTAGAAGCAGCAACGTGCATTGCAACGTGCTTGATTACTTCAGCTTCAGCGTCTGCAGCAACAACAACACCGATACGGTCGCCGTGGCGGTAAGAACCAACTTTAGCACCTTCGATGAATTCTACGCGACGGATAGAGATGTTCTCACCGATCTTAGCAACAAGTGCTGCACGCGTTTCTTCGAACTTAGCCTGTAGAGCAGCAGTGTCTAGCTTCTCAGCTACTGCAGCGTCTAGAGCTTCGTTAGCGAAAGCTAGGAAGCTTGCATCTTTAGCAACGAAGTCTGTTTCACAGTTAACTTCTAGGATTGCAGCAAGACCTTCAGCTTCCTTAACTAGGATTGCGCCTTCAGCAGCAACACGGCCAGCTTTTTTAGCAGCCTTAGCAGCACCACTCTTACGCATGTTTTCGATCGCTAGTTCGATGTCAGCGTTCGCTTCAACAAGCGCTTTTTTACATTCCATCATGCCTGCGCCAGTACGTTCACGCAGTTCTTTAACTAGGGCAGCTGTAACTGTTGCCATTGTTATATCCTCAGTTTTGAATACTTGGTATAAAAATCAGGGGCCCTATTCGGCCCCTGGTAACCATACTTAGTTTACACAAGGTAACTTAAGATGCTCAAAGGAGCTGGCTATTACTCAGCTTCTACGAAACCGTCTTGCTCAGCTTGTGCAACGATGTCTTGATTACGACCTTCAGTTACAGTTTGAGCTACAGCACCAGTGTAAAGCTGGATAGAACGGATTGCGTCATCGTTACCTGGGATAACGAAGTCAACGCCGTCTGGGTTAGAGTTAGTATCTACTACTGCAAATACTGGAATACCCAGGTTGTTCGCTTCTTTAATAGCGATGTGCTCGTGATCAGCATCGATTACGAACATAGCGTCTGGTAGGCCACCCATGTTCTTGATACCGCCAAGTGACTTCTCAAGCTTCTCCATTTCACGAGTACGCATTAGCGCTTCTTTCTTGGTTAGCTTGTCGAAAGTACCGTCAGTAGACTGAACTTCTAGGTCTTTTAGACGCTTGATTGACTGGCGAACAGTTTTCCAGTTAGTCAGCATACCGCCCAACCAGCGGTTGTTCACGTAGAACTGGTCACAGTTAATCGCAGCTTCTTTGATTGATTCGCTGGCTGCACGCTTAGTACCAACAAAAAGAACCTTACCCTTGCGAGCAGAAATCTTGTTGATTTCAGCAAGAGCGTCGTTGAACATTGGTACAGTTTTCTCAAGGTTGATGATGTGCACCTTGTTACGAGCACCAAAGATGAATGGCTTCATTTTTGGGTTCCAGTAACGAGTTTGGTGACCGAAGTGAACACCAGCCTTAAGCATGTCGCGCATTGATACAGTTGCCATTGAATATTCCTCTATGGGGTTAGGCGTCCACATACCCCATTCTACCGACCCATGATTTGCATTACTGCAAACCTGCAGCCTCGCGAAAGACTGATGAGCACCCCGGAGAATGTGCCGATATGTGTGAGTGATTAATAAATGTTAGCGGTAATTTAACCAGCAGGGTCGAAACACAAGTTAGCTAATTACGGCGCGCTTTATACCATATTTCATCAACCAAAATCTAGCCTAATTATAGTTGAGGGCGCCAAACTTGGTTTCCATCCAGCGCCCTCACTGTTACCATATATCCCATAGAAAACCGTCAATGTAGAGAAGATTGGATGAGCATCAAGATCAAAACGGCTGATGAAATTGAAAAAATGCGCGTCGCAGGCCGTTTGGCTGCGGATGTGCTGGAAATGATCGAACCTCACATCAAAGAAGGTGTGACGACAGAAGAGCTAAACCAGATCTGTCATGATTATGCGTTGGAAAAAGGTGCCTACTCGGCCCCGCTTGATTACCACGGTTTTCCAAAATCTATCTGTACGTCGATCAACCACATCGTTTGCCACGGCATCCCAGCCAGCCAGGACGAGATCGGTAGCAACGGCCAGATGAAGCCAGCCGTACTTAAAAACGGCGACATCATCAACGTCGATATCACGGTTATTGTGCCGAACGACGAAAATGCTGATCTGAGCGTACGTCCGAAAGGCTACCACGGCGACACGTCAAAGATGTTCCTGGTCGGTGATGTCACGCCTGCCGATAAACGCCTGTGTCGCGTTACCCAGGAAGCCCTTTACGTCGGTATGCGCAAAGTGAAGCCTGGTGCTCGCGTCGGTGATATCGGTACTGCGATTGAGAAGTTCATCAAGGACAACAACAAGAAGAACCCTTTAAACAAGTACTCTATTGTTAAAGACTTCTGCGGCCACGGTATCGGCAGTGACTTCCACGAAGAGCCTCAGGTGGTCCATTATCGCAATGGCGACCGTACGGTGCTGAAAGCAGGTATGTGCTTTACTATCGAACCTATGATCAATGCCGGCAAATTCGGTTGTACCGTTGATGCCGCTGATGACTGGACGGTATATACCGGTGACGGCAAGAAGTCGGCCCAGTACGAACACACTATCGTTGTGACCGAGACTGGCTGTGAAGTGCTGACCCTGCGCGCGGAGGAAAGCATTCCTCGCCTCATGCGCAACTAATCCTCGGAGCCGACCAATAGGTCGGCTTTTTTATACCTTCCTATTTATTCTTGTACAGTTATAGTAATACCCATACCGATTCACAACATGGCACGGAATGCGATGACAGATACTTTTTCAGCCGAGGAGCAGCTCTCTCCCGAGCCTTTCTCTCAAGACGCCCTGCGCAGTGAACTGGAGCAGTTTGCCGCCCAGCAAATACAGCAGTTTGCAAACCGCACACCGGTCACCGAGCTGGTCGAAGCCCGCGCCGGTTTTATCGATACCCTGCTACAGCGCTTATGGCAGCACTTCGGCCTCGACAAGCACAACGAGCTGGCACTGATTGCCGTGGGCGGATATGGCCGCGGCGAGCTTCACCCGCTTTCCGATGTGGATATTTTACTGCTCAGCGATCAGCCGCTGGATGAGCCGACTGGCAAGACGGTCAGTGAGTTTCTTACCTTTCTCTGGGATTTGAGGCTGGAAGTAGGCCACAGTGTCCGTACCCTCGACGACTGTATTGAAATTGGTCTTGAAGATCTGACCGTGGCGACCAATTTGCAAGAGTCTCGCCTGCTATGCGGTAACCCCGATACGTTCCAGTGCCTGGAAGAGCAAATCAACTCCGGTAAGTTCTGGCCCAGTGAGGAGTTTTACCGGGCCAAGCTGGAAGAGCAAAAGGTTCGCCACGCCCGCTATCACGACACGACC
>NZ_JAKRFQ010000028.1 GCF_022347985.1 Photobacterium sp. OFAV2-7 | reverse complement strand
AGAGGCCCTACAACGCAGTATAACGGCTTTATCTGCTATGACGGGGCACTCTGCAGCTTCAATCACTGAGGAGTGCCACAGCTTGTTAGAGAAGCTTGATTGGCTTCGGGTGGGGCAGGAAGCCATTACCTACGAGACTCTCAGCAAGACTATTGAGCTGTACAATAGCCAGCAGGAAGAAAATCACCTTTCTATCGAAAAGCTGATTTCCGGTCTTGCCGTACGTCGTAAGGTTTGTAAGCTTGTACAGGAAGGCCATATCAATGAGCAGGTCATCAAGGCGCTGGATGATATGGCAAGAGGGGTTTAATGTCCTTCGATAGAGTTTTTAAAACATTTATACTGTAAATTTATTGACCGACTCGTGTGGTAACTGTACAGGTGCGAAGTACTTGGAAGTTGGGATAAACGACTGTTCAGAAAGTGCCTGTTTATGGCAGAGGCTAACTCGCTAGCTAGAGGATAACCGATCACTTCTGAGGCTGTTTTGAGAGCCGGAAAAGCAATTTGCTTTTCCGGTTTTTTTGATCCTGCCAATTATACTTTATGTGTAATAAGACAGTGTTAACAAAGCAGATTTTTGACCGTTGCGAATACCGAACTGTGAGGGTAGCTTTAACCGTGTAACAATTTGTTTAGTTATTAATATAGGGCTCATCATGTCATTGACGAGAAGGATCTGCAGTGGGTTGGGGCTCATTTGCCTGACGTTACTTTGTTCGACCGTACAAGCTTCCGCTACCAGCGAGAGGGAGAAGGTAGGACTGGTGCTCAGCGGGGGTGGGGCAAAAGGCGCGGCCCATATCGGGGTACTGGCTGTGCTCGAAGAAAACCGCATCCCGGTTGATGTGATCACCGGTACCAGTATGGGCGCATATGTCGGCGGTATGTACGCGATGGGCTTGTCTGCCGAAGAGATAAAAAACCGTACCCTTGCCGCCGACTGGCAAAGCGGTTACGAAGACCGTGCCAGCCGCAATGATTTGATCCTCAGAAGAAAAAAGCAGAGTGACGATTACCAGATTTATGCCGATATCGGCTTGAGCCTTGATGGTGAGTTCCAGGCCTGGCCCGGCGCGTTTCAGGGGCAGGGGATGGCAGTACTACTGCGTACCCTGACTGAAAATTTACCGAAGTTGGCCAGCTTCGATGATCTGGCCATACCCTACCGGGCGGTGGCGACCGATATTGCCAAAGTGAAACCGGTGATGATCGACAGCGGTCACCTTGCCGAAGCGATGCAGGCATCCATGACGGTGCCGGGAGCCTTGAAGCCGGTAACTTGGCAGAACCATCTCCTGGTCGATGGCGGGGTGGTCAACAACATGCCGGTGGACGCGGCCCAACAGCTCGGTGCCGATGTGATTATTGCCGTTGACTTGCGCGATGCTCTGTTTCAGGAAAGTGAACTCGACAGCGCGCTGAATATTATTGCCCAGTTGACAACCTTTATGACCAACAGCAGTGCGGATCAGCAAAAGTCGTTGATGAAGCCGGATGACGTATACCTTGCGCCCGAGGTGGCATTTATGCTCGCCCCAGATTTCGACAAGATGGAGCAGGCCTATATCGCTGGCAGAAAAGTCGCCCTTGAGGCATTGCCCGAGTTACGCCGTTTCCAGTTGTCGCCGCAGGACTATGAGGTCTACGAAAAGCGCAAGTATGATCGCCGCAGTCAGGTCAGCGCCAGTACGGCTTACTATATCGACAGGATCGAAATTGAGAATCGTACCCTGCGCTCGGATCAGGCGCTGATTGCCTTGCTGGACTTAGAGGTTGGCCGGGTGGTCTCCAACGACGAACTCGAACAGGCGGTCAATCGACTTAATGCCCAGGACATCTTTGCCCGGATCACCTACCAGATAAAGCAGATGGACGATGAGAACGTACTGGCAGTCAATGTGAGCGAGAAGTCCTGGGGGCCGGGTTACTTGAATTTCAAATTTTCCTTTGAAGATGACTTTGCCAACCGGTCGGATTTCGCTTTTGGTGCCCAGTACATCTATACCGACCTGACCGATAAGGGCGGTGAGTGGCAGTTTGACTGGTTGCTTGGGAGTTGGAAGCAGATCAGCACCGAGCTGTATTTCCCGCTGGATTACCAGAAAAAGCACTTCAGCTCATTCGGCCTTGGCTGGAACCGAGAAAAACGTGAGTTTAGTCTGTCGGAGGAGCAGAGGCAGCAAATAGGACGTGAGGATCTGACTGTCATTGATGCTGAGTACCAGCAACTCAGAGGCTTTGTCGAATTAGGCTGGAATATACGTCCATGGAGCGCGATTGCGCTGGGTTATAACGGGATCAGCGGTGAGGCCAAAGAGCTAGAGGGGGATAATGACACACAGGACTATACCGCCCACGGCCCTTACCTGTCGTTTGTCTACGATGATCTGAACAACTTCTATTTCCCCACCGAAGGTTTCTTGCTTGAAGCCGACGTCGGTTATAGCTTTAGCAATAGCACGCTCAATAACGAGCCGTCTATCGACGGGGAGACTATCTATTATGATGTTCTGATGATGAAGCCTTTTAACTACCAGCGTCATACCCTGGTGACAACCTTCAAGGCAGGCGGTTCGGAGTCCGATGAGCTTATTCCTATTTACGTTCAGGATCTCGGCGGGCTGTTTAACCTGTCCGGTTTCCATCGCTATGAGCTCAACGGCCGCTATCGCCTGTTTGGTGCGCTTAACTACCGTTATCGCCTGTTAGATAATGATTTCGGCGCATTTTCGGCTCCTGTGTATATTGGCGGCTCACTCGAGCGCGGTGGGGTATGGGATGACAGCAGTGATATTAGCTGGGAGAGCAGTATCGGGGCGGCGAGTGTCTTTCTTGCTGTCGACTCGCTAGTGGGGCCGCTGTATCTGGGTTACGGCCAGGCTGAAGCCGGAGAGAACTCTGTCTATCTGTCAGTGGGGAGTTCATTTAATTAACTCAATTAAATGGATATTTTGACAATTCACTGACATTTAACCTGCTTAACCGGGCAAAATAGACCCTGATATAACCTTTGTCCCTTTCGAAGATAGAGATGGAGTTTCCCGGCATGGATGTCGGGACTTTTTCATCAACCCACCCTTTCGAAAAGCAATATATGAGTTTTTGCGAGCCTGCACCGGCTCGCTTTTTTTTGCTTGCTCTTTGTTGGTCTCTGGCACTAGCGAAGATTCTTTGTGAACCCGCTTGCAATTTCACAAATAAGTCTCCCCAATACTGTCCGTAAAACCTTTAGGCGTAGCGTTATCGTTGCTCTGTTTCTTGTTGAAAAACATGATGAAGTTCAAGGTTCAACATATTGAATATCAGTAATGTTTCATAATGAAACGTATTGGTGCAAAGGAATGTTTCAGCTTGAAACAACCGGGGCTAAGTAACATCCCCGTCTTGGCTGGCATACCATCAGAATCAACATTACCCCGCCAGAATAATAAGGATAGAACGATGAAAAAGATGATTAACCAAGTCGATAACGTGGTTAAGGAGCAACTGCAAGGTGTTGCCAAAGCTCATCCTGAACTCGAGGTGAGCCTGGATCCTATGTATATCGTCCGCGGCGAGCGCAAGGCTGCCAAGGTCGCCCTGGTTTCTGGCGGGGGCAGCGGCCACGAGCCGATGCACGGTGGTTTTGTCGGTAAAGGTATGCTCGACGGTGCCTGCCCGGGAGAAATGTTCACCTCGCCAACGCCTGATCAGATGTATGAGTGCGGTCAGAAAGTTGATGCCGGCGAAGGGGTACTGTTTCTGGTTAAGAACTATACCGGCGATGTACTGAATTTTGAAACCGCGGTCGAGCTGCTCCATGCCGAGGGAACCAAGGTACAGGCTACTCTGATTGATGACGATGTCGCGGTGAAAGATAGCTTGTATACCGCCGGACGCCGCGGTGTGGCGACAACGGTACTGGCCGAGAAGATCCTCGGGGCAGCTGCCGAGGAAGGCTACGATTTGGATAAAATCAGCGAGTTGGCGAAGAAAATTGCCAACCGTGGTCGTTCTCTGGGAGTTGCGCTGTCGGCCTGTACCGTACCGGCTGCAGGAAAACCTAGCTTTGAGTTGGATGTAAAGGAAATTGAATTCGGGGTCGGGATCCACGGTGAGCCGGGTATCGAGCGACGGGCATTTACCGACGGCGATACGATCACCGGCGATATGATGCGTGAGATCCTGGATAACCAGCCCTATGAGCGTACCGTGCGTCGCTGGAACAATGACAGTGGCGAATGGCAGGACGAGTCCTGGGTAACTGAATCCCTCGAGGCCGGTGACCGGGTGATCGTACTGGTTAACAACCTGGGTGCGACCCCGCAGTCAGAGCTGTATATGGTGTACCGCAAGGTGGCGGAAATCCTCGAGCCGCTGAATATTACTATCGAGCGCAATCTGATCGGCAGCTACTGTACGTCGCTGGATATGCAGGGCTTGTCGATTACCCTGCTGAAAGTCGATGACGAGATGCTTTCGCTGTACGACATGCCGGTTAATACACCAGCGATGCGCTGGGGCTGCTAAGTGTGGAGATGAACATGATAACAATTAGCAAACAACAGGTTGTCCGGTGGCTCGAGTTGTCAGCTGAGATCTTCAAGGAACAGCAAGATTTTTTGACTGATCTCGACCGTGAAATCGGCGATGCGGATCATGGCCTCAACATGAACCGTGGCTTTCAGAAAGTGCAGGAGAAGCTACCCGGTGTCGCCGACAAGGACATCGGCACAATCATGAAAACGACAGGCATGACATTGCTGTCGAGTATCGGCGGAGCGAGTGGCCCGTTATACGGTACTTTCTTTATTCGCAGTGCAACCAGCGCGATGGCTAAAGAGGAACTTAACCTGGCCGAGCTGACCCAGATGCTCCAGAACGGGGTCGACGGGATTGTCCAGCGTGGTAAGGCTGAAGTTGGTGATAAAACCATGGTCGATACCTGGAACGGGATTCTTGTCAGCCTGAACCAAGATCAGGAAGCCAGTCTTTCTGATGCCCTTGACAGGGCGGTAGCCGAAGCGGAAAAGGCGATGAAGGGCACGATCCCGCTGCAGGCGAAAAAAGGGCGGGCAAGTTATTTGGGCGAGCGCTCAATCGGACATCAGGATCCGGGGGCGACGTCCACCTATTTGCTCTTCTCGGCATTGCGCAGTGCCGCTGTGCAATAGTCGCATTTCTTTGCGGTTCGAGCTGGCATCAGGCCACCTCAGTTAAGGTTAGATTATGGTCAGTATTGTAATTGTTTCCCACAGCCCGGACTTGGCCAAAGGTGTCCATGCCCTGGCATCCCAAATGACTCAGGGCAAGATCAAGATCGCCGTCGCGGCAGGGGTGGATGATCCCGACAACCCCATCGGCACTGATGCTATCGCCGTGATGATGGCTATCGAAGAAGTTTATACACCACAAGGTGTATTGGTATTGGTGGATATGGGCAGCGCGATCCTAAGCACCGATACCGCCCTGGAGCTGCTTGATAGCGAGCAGGCGGCCAACGTTCATGTCTGTGCGGCGCCGTTGATTGAAGGCTGTATGTCTGCCTGTGTGGCTGCCGCAGCCGGAATGTCTCTGGAAGAGGTGAGCAGTGAAGCACATAATGCGCTGGTGGCGAAATACACCTTGCTGGAGCAGACGGCCCACCTTCCCGGCAAGGGCGGTGAGCAGAGCGGCGAGCCGTTACTTCAATCTGCAACCGAAGACGAGATGGCTTTCGAGTGGCGGGTGAGAAACCCTCACGGGGTCCATGCCAGACCAGCCTCTGCCATTGTGGGTGCTGTCAGTCCCTATGACGCTCAGGTATGGCTCGAGTGCCATGGTAAGCGAGTGAGTGCGAGGAGCATAAACAGTATTGCGCTGCTTGGCGTAGAAAAAGGCGATAGCCTGACCTGCATTGTCAGTGGCAATGAGGCTCAACAGGCTCTGCAGGCTTTTGTGTCTTTGGCGGAAAACCATTTTAACGAGTCGATAGACAATCCGGATGTCCAGGCCGATCGGGGGCCGACAAAAACAGCCAAAGTGCAAGTGAGCCGCCACCAGGATGGCCGCCTGAATGCGATTGGTGCCTCTGAAGGGATCGCGATAGCACCTGTCTGGCACTACAAAGTCAGCATGCCCAAAGCCCGGGAGCGAGGCTACCTTGGCTACGGTCGTGAATGGGCCTTGTTTTCCGAAGCCAGTGGCGCTGCCTTGCAGACTTTGGCTGAACTGGCCGAGCAGACGGCAGAGAAAGGTTCACAGTCTGATAGCGACATTTTTACCGCCCATAGCCAGATTTTGACCGATCCCGAGCTGGTGGAGACGATCCGGCAGCGACTCAAAGAAGCGGTGAATGTGGAAGTTGCCTGGTCCCAGCTTATCGAGCAAACCGCGCAGGCTTATGAAAGTTCATCCAGTGACTATATGAAGGCGCGAGCCAATGATGTCTATGACGTCGGTCGCCGGGTGATGGGGCTGCTGACCGGTGAGGGTGAGCAACCCATCGAGCTTTCCGAGCCGGTGATCCTGGTCGCAACCGATTTGTCGCCCTCAGATACAGCCCGTTTGGATCCGGCGATGGTAAAAGGCATTATCCTCGAGCAGGGAGGAAGTACCTCGCATTCGGCGATTCTGGCTCGCTCTCTCGGTATTCCTGCGGTTGTCGGGCTGCCGGGAATTATGGCCCAAAGCCAGGAAGGTCAGGTTGCCGTTCTTCGCGGCGGCAGTGGCGAGGTGTGGCTGACCCCAACGGCGCAACGGCTTGAAAAAGCATGCCGTGAGCAGGACGAGTTTGAGACTCAGGGTGAGCTGGCCATGGCGAAGACCATGGAAAAGGCAACGACACAGGATGGCAGGGCAATCGAGATTTATGCCAACCTGGCCAGTCAGGAGGAAGCCGAGCAGGCAATAGCGCTTGGTGCCGAAGGGGTTGGGCTGGTGCGCAGCGAGTTCATTTTTATGGGCAGCGATCAGCCGCCTTCCGAACAGAGCCAGTTTGAAACCTACTGCCAGATTGCAGAGACATTTGGCGACAAGCCCGTCATTATCCGCACTCTGGATATTGGTGGCGACAAGCCATTGACTTACATGCAGCAGGGAGAAGAGGAAAACCCGTACCTCGGTTGCCGTGGTTTGCGCCTGTGTCTGCAGAATGTTGACGTGTTCAGGCTACAGCTTAATGCTCTGTTACGGGCCCGGGCCAAGTGTTCCAACTTGCAGGTCATGTTCCCCATGGTGGCGACTATGGAGGAGCTGAACCAGGCCAAGTATCTGCTCAATAGCTGTTACGAAGCCCTGCAGCATAGCGGGATCCCGGCTGTGATGCCGAAAATCGGTATTATGATCGAGGTACCAGCGGCAGTGGCCAATGCCAGACAGCTGGCCGAGGAGGTAAGCTTTTTCAGCATCGGCACCAATGATCTTACCCAGTATGTGATGGCAGCAGACCGGGGCAACGACAGGGTTTCCTATCTGGTCTCTGCCGCGCAGCCCGCGGTATTGCGAATGATTGAGCAGACGGCGCAGGCCGCCCAGGAGGCGGGGATCTCTGTCGGGATCTGTGGTGAGATGGCTGGCGATCCCAAGCTGACCAAGGCGTTGATCGGCATGGGGGTCAGTGAGCTGAGCATGAGTCCGAATCGTATCGCAGCGGTCAAGCAGGCGGTCAGGGCGACAGAGAGCAAACAGGCCACAAAGCAGGTGCAAGAGGTACTCGGTGCCAGCACATTGAAACAAGTCATGGCATTGCTGTAATTATACCCATGCTGCCTCAAGATGCTCATTTCAGCGAGAATTACTTGGCTACTAGGCTAGGCACCGATTTGAAAATCTAGTGGCTCTAAATTAATAATCGGTAACAACGCATAGAAGCCAAGTAAACTCGCCCTTCGGGAGTGAGCCAGCGAGCCCATTTCTGTGTCAAATAGCGTTGAAAGGGATTGCCATTCCTACCGTTATTTTCCTTGAACTGAGCACGCTGGTCTCACTCTGAATCCTGCATATTGAGGTAACTTGGGTATATGTGTTACTTGTAATCGCCCATCTCTAGTCCGTAGTGTTTCAGCTTGCGCCATAGCGTCGTTCTGCTGATTTGAAGATCGTCGCACATCTTGCTGATTGTCCCGCGGCAGAGAATCGCAGAGCGAATGATGGTATTTCGCTCTGCGTCTGCCAGGTTATTGGACGACTGCGGCTGGGCATTGTCGGCGGCTTCTGCCGTTGTTAGCAGGATACTGTCGGGCAGATCGCCGGCCTCAATGAGCGTGCCTTGGGTAAAGTTGACGGCTCGTTCGATAACGTTCCTAAGCTCACGGTGGTTACCGGGCCAGCGGTAGTTTTCCAGATACGACATGGCCTCCGGGCTGGCATGCAAAGAGTGTTTTTTCTCGGCCGTGAGAAGCATGAGACTTCTTTCCACCAACGCCGCCACATCTTCTCTACGTTCCCTTAGTGGCGGGACCGGAATATCAAACGTCTGGAGTTCCAGGAGTAACTGTCCGCGGAAATGTTTCTCCGTGACGGCCTGGGCAAGATCGATGGTCGACGAGGCAATGATACGAACATCCACTGACACAATATTGCCGTTCATCCTATTGAGCAGGCCTGTTTTCAACAAATGAAGCAAGGCGGCCTGTACCTCGGCGGAAAGGCACTCCACCTGATCGAGAAACAGGGTGCCGCCGTGGGCCAGCTCGAATTTTGATGCCGCTACACCGTCCCCTTCCTGTGAGGCGCCCAAAAACTCCGTGGCCATCAGCTCCTTGGGAATCGCCTGACAATTGATGGCGATAAATGGCTGATCCTGCCTGTCGCTGGCGTTGTGAATTGCCTGGGCAAGATGGCTTTTTCCCAGCCCGTCCTCGCCGTGAAGCAGGACGGGACCGCGTCCTCTAGCCGCATGGCGAGCCTGGCGTATTGTCCTTTGCATGGCGTCTGAGACTCCGACAATATCGTCGAATGTCAGCCTTGCGCGGTTGCCGGCGTGGTGATGGATCAGATCACGAATATGTTTGAGCGGGTAGAGCAGGGCAATGTAGCAGTGGGTTTCATTCTGATCATTTTTTACAATTTTGAGCGATACCACCAACGGGATTAGCTTGCCCTTGCACTCGATGGTGGTTTCAATCATATCAACCCCTTTGCCACGCCTGATGGCCTGCTGGATGCTCTGCGGCAGTGTCATCACGGTGTTAATATCCCTGCCTGACTCTCCAGCCCCCAGCCCCAGCAACTCGCGACCCTTGCGGTTCAGGTAATGAATTTTTCCGTTGGGATACCAGGCCAGCACACCTTCTGCCACGCCTTCTAGCAGAACATGTACCTCGGACAGATGCTGGTTTGACTCAGTCAGCATATTGTCGGCTCGCATCTGGCTGGCAATGTCGCGGGCGGCAGAGTGGATTAGACCCAGAGCGGACACACTTGCTTTGTTGGCCGGCAGTACTAAAGCAATACAGCCCTGCGCAGATCCGTTGCCGTCAAATACCGGTGCGGCATAGACGGCAAAGTCGTGCAGTGCCTGTTTAAAATGTTCATAGCCGATGGTCTGGGTGGCCTTGGCAAGGTGCCTGGCACTGGAGACCGCGTTGTTGCCAATAATACCTTCTCGCCAGTAACTGCCTTCCTGAATACCGAGATCATGGAGTTTTTGCTGCATATCGGCAGTCGCACAGCTGTAGAGGGTACAACCGGTTTCGTCGCAGATCAGCAAGGCGCAGCTGTCGTTTTCCAGGTATTCGTAAATATCTTCTATGGCCGGTACGGCAACATTCACTAATGCTGCTTTGCTTTTCAGAATCGAGTCGAAGGTGACGCCTTTGGCCCTATGGGGCATCGGCCAGTGATCATGGCGCTGCTGGCGACGGCATCGTGCCCAGACCTGCTGTAAATGAGGGTCAATATCGGGAAGACCAGCCTCGACAGATGGCTGTGAGACAAATGCGTGCCAAATGGCCTTGGTCAATGCTTGGCGAGGGAGCATAGAAAATATAGCGACTAATTCATTGTGCCTGCATTGTAGCGTTTTGCTCAGCAAAAGAATGATGCCCGGATTGGAAAACGATGGATTAAAGGGCGGAAAAGCTGGGTGTTCGTCTGTTTCCTGTTCAGTGATATCAGTTAGTTATCACCGCACTATACTTAAAAAAATAACTATCTATCAGGTTGGGGTACGGTGGCGCAGGTACTCCTCTTTTCAGGCAGGGACCATGAAAATAACATTGATCATCGGCATGATATTGCTGGCCGGCCTGATGGCTGGGGTTTGGTATAAGGAACAGGGACGCAGCCAGGGGCCTTCGGCATCGCGAGGTGGCGGTACGCCGAGTGTTGTGGTGGCGGTGGTGAGCCGTCAGAGTGTCCGGCGCGAAGTCGAGGCGCTGGGAACGATAAAGTCCCGTGAGTCGGTGGTCCTGTCGGCAAAGGTTACCGAGAAAGTTGAGCAGGTCCACTTTCGTGACGGTCAATTGGTGAGTGCCGGTGATTTGCTGGTTACCTTGAGATCGGGGGAACAGAAGGCCAAGGTGCGTGCTGCCAAGGCCAACCTGAAAGAGCAGCAGCGCGAGTATAAACGGATTGAAGGGCTGGTCAGGAGCAATACGATTGCCAGCTCCGAGCTGGATAAGCTCTATACCGATATTGAGATCGCCCGCGCGGTGCTGGCGCAGAATCAGGCTGAGCTGGATGCACGGTTTATTCAGGCGCCGTTTGCCGGGGTGCTGGGGTTTCGCCAGATCAGCCCCGGAGCGCTGTTAACACCCGGAACGGTGATCACGACACTCGATGATCTTGCCAAGGTGAAGCTTGATTTTACGGTACCGGAGCAGTTTATCGGCCAATTGCGGCTGGGATCGGAGATTGAGGGACAGGTTGCTGCGTTTCCCAAGCGCCAGTTTGCCGGTCGCGTAACGGGCATCGACAGCCGGGTTAACCCGTTGACGCGGGCGATTGTCGTGCGGGCCGAAATTAACAATCCTGATTTAATGCTCCGTCCGGGAATGCTCATGACCCTGAGCCTGATTGTCGAGAAGAGACTGGGGCTGGTGGTGCCAGAAGAGGCCTTGGTGCCCCGTCAGCGTCATAATTATGTGTTTGTCGTCAACAGTGACAATGTCGTTGAACAGCGTCAGGTTGATATCGGCTTTCGCAGCCGGGGAGAAGCCGAAATTCTCGAGGGAGTGGCGGAGGGGGAACAAATTATTACCCGGGGCATCCAGCGGGTGAGGCCGGGCCAGGTTGTCGATACCCGTACCAGCGAGCGGTTTAGCTACCAGGAGGCGGGCTGATGTTGCTGACGGATATATCGGTCAAACGGCCGGTGTTTGGCTCGGTGATCAGCCTGTTGCTGATCACTTTTGGTCTGGTGGCCTATGACAAGCTGCCGCTTCGCGAGTACCCCAATATCGACCCGCCAATCGTTACTGTCTCGACTAACTATCGCGGGGCGTCGGCAGCGATTGTCGAAACCAGTATTACTCAACTGGTGGAAGACCGGATATCCGGCTTGGAAGGGATCCGCAATATCAGCTCGCAAAGCCGCGACGGTCGCTCGACGGTTACCCTGGAGTTTGGTATCGGCCGCGATATTGATGCCGCGGCCAACGATGTTCGGGATCGGATCTCGGGGATCCTCAATAACCTGCCTGAAGAGGCCGAGCCGCCGGAAGTGCAAAAAGCGGCGGGTAGCTCGGAAGTGATCATGTGGTTGAATCTCGTTTCCGACCGGATGGGAACCCTGGAGCTGACCGACTACGCCCGTCGCTACCTTGTCGATCGCTTCTCAGTGATCGACGGCGTAGCCAATATCCGGATTGGCGGCGGCAAGGAATATGCCTTGCGGATCTGGCTCGACAGGCAGAAGCTGGCGGCCAGAGGCTTGACCGTGGCAGACATTGAAGATGCCTTGAGGGCTGATAATGTCGAGTTGCCGGCTGGTTCCCTTGAATCGCAGAGCCGACAGTTTTCTATCCGTACCCAGCGCAGTTTCGTGGCTCCTGAAGACTTTGCCAAGCTGGTGGTGGGGGCCGGGACTGATGGTTACCTGATCCGCCTCGGTGACGTCGCGCGGGTCGATCTGGCCGCCGAAGAGGAGCGTATTACCTTTCGCGGTAACACCCAGGACATGATTGGACTGGGGATAAACCGGCAATCGACAGCGAATACCCTGCAGGTGGCCAAGGCTGTCAATGAGTTAGTCGACAGGCTCAATCCTACCCTGCCCGAGGGGATGGAGATCAAACGATCCTATGATTCGTCGGTATTTATCCAGGCCTCGATAGACGAAGTCTATAAAACCCTGTTTATTGCCCTGTTGCTGGTGGTATTGGTGATTTACCTCTTCCTCGGCAGCGTACGTGCGATGCTGATCCCCGCGCTGACTTTGCCGGTGTCATTGATCGGTAGCTTTATCGTGCTGTATGCATTGGGTTTTACCATCAATCTTTTGACCTTGCTGGCACTGATTTTGGCTATCGGCATCGTAGTCGATGATGCGATTGTGATGCTGGAGAATATTCACCGTCGGATCGAGCTGGGAGAACCACCGCTAAAAGCCGCATTTCTGGGTGCTCGTCAGGTGAGTTTTGCGATTATTGCGACAACGGCTGTCTTGGTATCGGTGTTTTTGCCGGTGGGCTTTTTGGAAGGCGATTTGGGCAAGCTGTTTCGTGAGTTCTCGATAGCCATCAGTACTGCCGTGATTTTGTCGTCGCTGGTTGCCCTGACGCTGAGCCCGATGATGGGCTCCAAGATCATGCGAAAGGTCGAGCATGAGCCTTGGTTGGTGAGCAAGGTTAGTCGTATTTTGGTGTCGGTCACGGCCTTTTATCGGCAGGTCTTAGATAGCTGGCTAAAGCGTCCTTACCTGATTGTCGGGGTCATGGTGTTAGCCTTGGCCGGCAGTGGCTGGCTGGCGAGCCGGATCCCGTCGGAGTTTGCCCCGAGGGAAGATCGGGGAGCAATGTTTATCATCATCAATGGCCCGCAGGGGGCGAGCTACGAGTTCATGCAGCCGTACATGAATGAAATTGAACACCGGTTAATGCCTTTGGTGGCATCCGGAGAAATTAAGCGCCTGCTGGTACGTGCCCCGCGAGGATGGGGGCGGATTGAGGACTTTTCCAACGGCTTTGCCATTGTCGTGCTTGAAGACTGGGCCAAGCGGCGCACGGCCTCGGCTATTATCGGTGACATTCGCCGTCGTCTGTCTGACTTAGCCGGAGTTCGGGCTTTTCCGGTGATGAGACAGCCGTTCGGGCGAGGGGTCGGCAAACCGGTGCAGTTTGTTTTGGGGGGCGGCAGCTATGAAGAGCTGGCTCAGTGGCGGGATATCTTGCTCGATGAAGTCGCCGTCAATTCGCGTTTGACCGGTGTGGATCATGATTACAAGGAAACTAAACCCCAGTTGCGGATCCTGATAGATCGTGACCGGGCCGGGGATCTCGGGGTGTCGCTGCGAGAAATTGGCCAGACCCTGGAGTCGATGCTTGGCTCGCGACTGGTGACGACCTACAAGTGGCGTGGCGAAGAGTATGACGTGGTGATTGAGGGACAGCGCGAAAGACAAAATACGGCGGCGGATCTCAGTAATTTGTATGTACGCTCTGATCGCAGCGATGAGCTGATCCCGCTCTCCAGTCTGATCACCGTAACGGAATTTGCCAGTGCCCCCCAGCTGAACCGCTATAACCGGGTAAGAGCGATCACCATTGAGGCCAATCTGACAGAAGGCTATACCCTGGGAGAAGGGCTGGCATACCTGAATGATCTGGTCCGGCAATACCTGCCAGCCGATGCGGTTGTAAACTACAAAGGTGCGTCGCAGGATTATCAGGATTCCAGTACCTCGGTACTGTTTGTGTTTGCCTTGGCGCTGGTGGTGGTTTTTCTGGTGTTGGCAGCACAGTTTGAAAGCTATATTCACCCGTTGGTGATCATGTTGACGGTGCCACTGGCCACATTCGGGGCATTGTTGGGGTTATATTTTACCGATCAAAGCCTGAACATATATTCCCAGATCGGAATCATCATGCTGGTCGGGCTGGCAGCGAAAAATGGCATCTTGATTGTTGAGTTCGCCAATCAACTACGCGATCAGGGGACGACGTTTGAACAGGCTATTGTGGAAGCCTCGGCGGCTCGGTTACGGCCGATTCTGATGACGGCGATCACTACGGCTGCCGGCGCTGTTCCTTTGATCCTGGCTTCTGGTGCGGGAGCTGAAACGCGATTGGTGATTGGTATCGTGGTATTGACCGGAATACTGGTTGCGACCTTTTTTACCTTGCTGGTGATCCCCGTTGTTTATAGTTTGCTGGCGCGGCATACCAGCAGCCCAGAGTTTGTGGCACGTGAGCTGGAACAACAACTGGCTGAAGATAATACTGTTGAGTTTAAAAAGCTGGGCTAGGCGGCTTGGTGGTTGATAAATTCAGAGTCAGAGTGCCAGATAGCGGAAGCTGTTGCTTCGTCCGTGCTCGATTGCTGAGTGCGTGAGAGGCTGGGTAAGCCTGATAATAGAATATCAATACAGTGATTAAATTCACTAAACCCCATAGGTTGTTGTTGAGCTCTGCTTTGATGAGCTTTCTTTGCGGGGGTGTTTGGAACAATGTTTAAACTACGCATTTTACTACCCTTCGCCTTCAGTTCAGGTTAGTACCAATCAAAGTGTGGATATAGTATCGATAGTGAATATGACAGCCAGATGTCGGTATGATGAGAAGTTTGTCACACTCCATTTTTATCTAAATAAAACAGTCAAGTAGATATACTCTTGAGCTTATCATTCCTAGCCTGATGAAGCTTGGGAGCGGTAAGGCCGAATCAGCAATGTTGGTAGGTAAGGTTTTCGACCAGTATTACCTGGTGTGGTTGATAAAATATCGTAACCATAAAACCGAATGGTTGTTTGCTTATTGAATTGTGTAAGTTCGGAACATCTTCACATCATTTACCTGTTGTTAATGTTTATTCATTACTTATTACATCCTAAGAATAGTCATGAGTCGCTTTAATATAAGGCGTAAATTGAATGGTGGGCAACTTGGTAAAATATTCAGATTTTTGCTTTTTGATAATATTTCCCTTCATCTATTTAACATTGCAATTTATGCCTTGATGTGCATATTGGCACATCACAAAACGTGATATTTGTTCCAGATATTGGCGACAATTTATAAAAAAAGGATTAAAACAGTCATATAAAAGTGGAAAAGGAGCGGACTGTGGTGAGAGAGGCTCTGTAGCTGTGAATTATTAGTACAAGTAGGTAAGTGCTTGTCTAATTGTGAGTCAATATGGTTTTAGTTTGAGCTGAATATAGGGTTGGTGGTTATTAATATTTTTCAACAAGGCAGGCAATAAGCGAGAGAGAATTTGAATGTAAATAAGATAATACGTTTTAGTTTGTTAAATTTAACGATTTAATCTGGATAGGTGATACCATATCGGTATAAAATCATTTTATAAGGTTTAATTATAACCTTCTATGGAACCGTAGTGTACTTAGAAGAGTGTACATAAAACGAAAGACTTCTTTATCATCGTATTTTATTGGTGAGAATGTACTCTGTTTTTACGACATCACAATATGAGTGCTGATTAGTATAATTATGTATTTCAATAAGATAATAGTGTCTATTTCAATTTAGTAGTGTCTTTGCTGAGTACTTAATGATTACGCTCTCAGTAATAATAATGAAGTTCAAACAAGCTCAAGGAGAGCCAATTGTTATTATCCATATATACAACTTAGAGTTTCTTTTTGTATAAGTTGAGCCAGGAATGCAGTGATGGAAAAAAAGCCTCAAGAACCTTCTGAAATACAAGGTATTAAGAAGGTAAAAGCTGTTGAAAAAACAAATATTTCAGATAATAAGACAAGAAGTACCACAAGCGAGATACTTAAATCTCGGCAGTCAACTGTTTATTTGTATATCAATAACAAGAAAGTTGAATTTAGGTTGGTAGAGGTAGCACCGGATGAGGTGATAACAAAAACGACTGTTACTGAGGAAAACCAGCGAGATCAACGTTTTGTTAATGCACTGTCGGTGAGGGAGCTCACAGCAAAAATCCGAGAAAAAGGTCAGGTTTACCCTGCCATTGGCCAGGCGGGGCCTCAGGGTAAGATCGAAATCATTGATGGCTCGCAGAGAAGGATGGCCTGCCACTTGGCCGGGAAGCCCTTTTCTGTGTATGTCTGCAAGGGAAACATTGATCACACGACAGCTTCTCAGCTTTCTAATGATACGAACTTGTTTAAGCCACTGTCGCTTATCGAACGAGGAATGGAGTGGAAAAAGTTATTACAAAACAAAAAATATAAGAATGCCTCGGCCTTGGCGAAGGAGAATGGAATAAACGTTGCGACAGTCAGTATCGGTTTAAAGGCAGCGGCGTTACCTATATGGTTAATTAATCTTATTCCGAGTCCTTCGGATTTAGGTAAAGACTTAATTTCTAAATTAGATAAGTCGATACGGCCATTAACTCAACCTCAACTGAGTGCGAAGAAGGAAGATTGTGAAAATGCAATTCGATTCCTTGAGAATGAAATTGCAGAATCGTCCAGTGCGCAATCAGCAAATTCGTTAGTGATAAATGCTTTAATAGAGGTTTTCTCTGTGGGAAATGATAATAACACCACGGGACAAAAGTATAGAAAGTTAGAAAATGGCTCTTTAGTGAAAGCCAGTGTTAAGGCTGGTCGTATTCAAATTGATATTAAAAATGCCTCTAAGGGTTGTATCGACGACTTGACCGATGTGCTGAACCGACATGGAATGAACTTGTTTAATTAGATTTATGGGGTAAAATTTTTTACCCCATAACCTGTAAAAGTTATGCACCTTCAACTGTAAGCATCGAGGCCATGTTAATGTACTCCCGTCTTGTTAAATGACCTGCTCCATAGTCAGAAGTCGAACCCGTGTTAACATCGCATTCAGGGCGATATTGTGGATCATTTCATCGATGGTGGTACAACAGTCGGTCAGTACTGAGACGGTGTAATTATCTGCCTGCCTTGAGATGGCTGTGTGGGTGACGCAGTTCTGAGTCATCATTCCGCATAGTAGTAGTTCATTAATATCCTTCTCGGCCAGTACCTGTGCCAGATTGGTCTGCTCGAAACTATCGGCGAAACTTTTGGTAACAATGGTCGCTTTGGGGGCAGCAGCTGCTATTTCCGGATGGATTGCTGCGCCTTCGGTACCTTTGTTAAAAAAAGGTGCCATCTCGCTGCTGGCAATATGCTGGACAATAATGACAGGTATATCCTGCTGCTTGGCGCGCTCGATAGCTTTTTTGATATTTGCCAGTGTTAACTCTGTGTTCCACAGCGGATATTTACCTTCCGGGAAATAGTCGTTTTGTGGATCAATAATGATAAGGGTTTTGCTGGCGTGCTCTGTCATGGTGTGCTCCTGTGAGTGTTAGAACGACTGCTTCGTCATGTCGTGACAGGGCTCAGTATGCCAAGCTCAGTCAGAGGCGATGAGTGGCATATATGACTTATTTGAGGCTATTTCTGACAAGTTGGATTTTTCTGGTTCTTAAACTGGAAGTGATCTTATATCTGGCTGGCCCGGGCTGATAATTTCTCCGTAATTTGTCAGCCCATTTTTGCTGATGATACATAAAGGGCCAGGCTAGTCTTCCTTGAGGGTGAAGCCCACTTTGATGGTTACTTGCCAGTGATCGACCTGGCCGTTTTCTATGTTGCCCCGGATATCGCAGACTTCAAACCAGCGCATGTTGCTGAGGCTATTGTTGGCTTTGGTCAGGGCCGAGTTGACGGCATCTTCTACGCTGTCTTGAGACGAGCCTACCAGCTCGATCAGTTTGTATATATGGTCGGACATCGCTTACCCCTTGTGAACGTGCTGCAGCACTATGCTGAAACTGTCATAAGTAAAAATTAGCTGATGATCTTCATAAATTCCGCCTCGGTGGCGTAATCATGCTTTTCGGCCCGGTCTAGAAAGACGATCCCGTTGAGGTGATCCAGTTCGTGCTGGAAGATCCGGGCAATAAAGCCTTCCAAATGGCTTTTCACCTCGTGGCCGTCGATGGTGGTGTACCGCACCTCGATTTTCTTGTGGCGGCTGACTTTGGCCCGCATGCCGGGAATGCTCAGGCAACCTTCCCAGTCTTTTTCCGTCTCTTTGCTTGACCAGATAAGCTCGGGGTTGAGCATTAGCGTTGGCTCCATTTGCGGTGCATTGGGGTAT
>NZ_JAKRFQ010000285.1 GCF_022347985.1 Photobacterium sp. OFAV2-7 | reverse complement strand
GTTCATTAATGGCGTTATTGGCACGAAAGGCCAGGGTTTCCTGAGACTGATCGAACATATCGCTTACAATGCGAAATGCATCTATCAGCTCCCCTTCCCCTAATTCTTCATCAAAGCGATCGCCGCTTAATACAGCAATCGCCAACAAGAACGCCAGCCGCTCAGTTGGCAGGTTAAGCGAAAACTCATGTTGCTTAACCCAACTCACCAACTCAGGAACGGTCTGGGATACATCACTCATCCGTTGTCCTTATTGCTGTTATCGTTGCTTGTCCCGTTATCAGCCGGTGTCACCTGGTCTGATGGTTTCTGGGCGTATACATGGATATAGCGGCCCAGGGACAAATAAGGCTCCTGACGACAAAGCTTCTGCTCCATCTCAAGAACTTGTTCAAAACTGTAGTCACCGACCATGGTTGTCTGCATATAATCATGGAAGGTACGCACACCGGTTTTTCCGAGGATGGTAAATCCGGCGTCGGTTAACCAGCTATAGACATCTTCCGGCTTGATAGCCTGCTGTGGCTGTAGTTTAAAGCGCTTGCGGTGCGGCATTCCCTCTTCTATATGAGTCAGGTTGCCACAAATTAAATTCTTGAACAGCAGTCCGTTATAGTTGTAGAACATCACCGAGATAACCCCGCCGGGCCTGGTTTGCTCCAATAACTGCTCAAGCGCCTCTTTCGGATCGGACAGCCACTCCATCACAGCATGGAATAACACCAAGTCCGCCGGCTCACTTAAATGCTCGCCAATTTCCTGGACCGAGCTGTGAACCAGACGATATTGCTCAAGAAGGCCGTTGTTGGCAATTTCCTGCTCGGCCAGCTTCAGCATTTCACCAGAAAGATCACATAAAGTGACACGATGCCCCAGCTCAGCAATTTTTTGCGATAGCTGGCCGATCCCCCCGCCAGCATCAAGAATATGCAACGGTGTTTGTGATTCCAGCAAGGCTAAAATTTGCTCAAGATCTTGCCAGACAACAGTCTGCCTTATTTGGCCTTTTGCTGTCCCGTAGATATTTTTAGCAAATTTTTGCGCTAGGTCGTCAAAATTTCGATCTTTGATCACGTCAGCTTTACGTTATGATAGCGGTTGAAAAAATGTGGCTTATTTTCTCACAAGCGTTATAGGAATAAAGGCTTGTGGTGCTTTTTCGAGCTCAACTGCTGAATTTTCGGACTACATTGCATGTTTGAACTAAAAAAAATTGTTTCTGCATTACTCATGCCCCTGCCCGCACTGCTGATAATCGGGTTCCTGGGCTTGTTGATCCTCTGGTTTACCCGGCGCAAGGGACTCGCGTCCTTTTTCATCGGATTCGCCTTTATAGGCATTTTCCTCGTATCCTTCCAGCCGATAGCAACCAGCTTGCTTCGGCCATTGGAACGCGAGAATAATCCCTTCGTCCCGACATCCGCAACGGTGGACTATGTCATGGTGCTGGGAAGCGGGCATGTTATCGACCATGCGATGCCAATCACCTCCGAGCTGTCACGTACATCACTGATGCGCCTGGCGGAAGGCATACGTATCCATCGCATGTTCCCCGGCTCCAAGCTGATCTTGTCGGGTTATGGTGGTGGTACCAGTATCAGCCAGGCACGAATGATGGCAAAAGTAGCCCTTGCACTGGGCGCCAACAAAAGTGATATCCTGCTGCTCGAAACCGCCAAGGATACCTGGGAAGAAGCGTTCCAGGCGGCTTCTGTTGTCGGTGATAAAAAACTGGTTCTGGTCACCTCTGCCAGTCATATGACCCGGGCGATGAATGAGTTTGAGCAAGCCGGCCTGGCCCCAACCCCTGCGCCAACCAACTTTCTTGCCAGCAACAAGATCAAACAACCTTGGGAGCGCTATAAGCCGCAGGCCAAATATCTGGAACAAACGGAGCGCTATTGGCACGAAACACTGGGCCAGTGGTGGCAGCGTCTAAGAAACCTGCTTGGCGAACCCAAGCAAGCTCCCGAGCAACCAGAATCAACCTCTAATGTGTCAATGGAACTAGCACTAAATACCGCCTCTCCCGCTTAGTCTCCCTTCGCTATCAGGCCGGGAAACTGGCCTGATACAACTCCATGCAAACCATATAAAGCAAATTGCACACCAATACCATACACATAACAAGCAAACAATCCACCCAAGGTATTGTTTTGATTAATAAACAACCGACAAGTGTGATTATCGAACCTATATTCCAAACAGTTTTAATATGTTCGATTTTCTTATAGCCTTGGTAATAAAAAACCGTTTCTGATAAGTGCCTTGCATCATACAATTGCGCTCCCAGCTAATAGATAAGTCTGAAATCATCCTTTCAGTCGAATAAAATACTACTTGGAACGGCTCAGCATGATGTATCTAGTGATTAACCTGGCGCTCTTCGCCCTGCTAATTGGTTTCTTGTTCAAACAGCAAAAAGCCGAGTACACACTTTCAAAACAGGTCTTTACCGGCCTCGGCTTTGGGGTCATCTTCGGCGGCGCGCTTCAGCTCGTATACGGTGGCGGCAGCCCGGTTATTGCTGATACCCTCGAATATATCAACATCGTAGGTGCCGGCTATGTCAGCCTGCTGAAAATGATCATTATGCCGCTGATTATGGTTTCCATCATCGGTGCGATTATCAAGGTCAAGGACTCCGGCTCTCTGGGCAAAATTTCAGGTCTCAGCATCGGTATATTACTGGCAACTACAGCCGCTTCAGCGCTTATCGGGATCCTGGTCAGCAACCTCTTTGGCCTGTCTGCTGAAGGCATCGTTCAGGGCGCACGTGAAATTGCCCGCGGTGAGGTGCTTGAAACTCGCCTTAGCACCGTCGAGTCACTGTCGTTTGCCGACATGATCATTTCATTCTTCCCCGGTAACCCGTTTGCCGACTTAGCCGGCAGCCGCCCGACATCAACCATCGCCGTAGTGATCTTCTCGGCCTTTATCGGTGTCGCAGGCCTGAGCGTTATCCGTAACCAGCCAGATCTTGGTGCAAGTTTCGAGAAGTTCATCAATGTAGCCCAGGAAGTGGTTCGTACCCTGGTACGTATGGTACTTAGCCTGACACCCTATGGCGTTTTAGCCCTGATGAGCAAAGTTGTGGCCGGTTCTAATTATGATGACATCCTAAGCCTGATCAATTTTGTGACCGCGTCTTATGTCGGCCTGGCACTTATTCTGGTGATGCATCTAGTGCTGGTCTCTTTTGTCGGTATTAATCCGGTTCGTTACCTGAAGAAGATCCTGCCGGTATTGACCTTCGCTTTCACCTCACGCTCAAGTGCCGGTACCATTCCGCTGAACGTTGATACTCAGGTGAAAAAGCTGGGTAACGGTGAAGGTGTGGCAAACTTCTCTGCTTCTTTTGGCGCCACTATGGGTCAAAATGGCTGTGCCGGTTTGTATCCTGCTATGCTGGCCGTTATGATTGCGCCGACAATTGGTATCAACCCGCTTGACCCTGGCTTCATGCTGACACTGATCGCCATTGTCACTATCAGTTCGTTCGGTATCGCGGGTGTCGGTGGCGGCGCAACCTTTGCAGCCTTGATTGTACTTTCAGCCCTGGATATGCCGGTTGCCCTCGCTGGCCTGCTGATCTCTATCGAACCGCTAATTGATATGGGGCGTACAGCGGTGAACGTAAGTGGTGCGATGACTGCAGGCACGATTACCTCGCGAGTTCTGGGCCAGGCCGACAACAGCCTGTTCGACGCTGACTATGATAATGACAACAAAGCAGTTAACGCTTAATAACCATCCCAACAGATAGATTGAAGGCCACCTGAGGGTGGTCTTTTTGTTTTTGCCATCATCACTTTTTTGGCAACATTATTTCATGAACGGAATATGAATTACCTACTCACATCAAGTTCAGTCGCGCTGGTGTTTAATAGCTTCATCAACCAAGACATCAATCACCATACGAATCACGATTAAATAGGTAGGATGACCATGATTAAGACAACTGTTTACGCAATTACCGCCGCGATGATCATCATGCCGACTGTCGCACTGGCTAACCCTAACGGCGTGTCGTACAGCGGCCCGATTCAAACAACTACAGTCAACGAAGTACTAGAGCAGACCAACCTGTTCTCGGAGCAAAATGTCATTATCGAAGGCAAGCTAGTTAGGCAAATCAGTGCTGATACCTATGTTTTCAGCGACGGTAAAAATGAAATCAATGTTGAAGTCGATGACGATATCCGCCTTGAGCAAGCCATTACGCCCAACACCCGTCTGCGTGTCTACGGCGAAGTGGAAGGTAGCACCAACCCAGAGATTGAAATCGACAAGATTCAAGTCTTGTAGGACCACCGTAACTTGCTCGGAAAACAAAGAGACAAAAAAGGCTGGTCATCATGACCAGCCTTTTACATTCAAATACTGTCGCTATGGTTCAGCCTGCTATTATTCATCTGGCTATCAGCCGATCAGCGCACGAACCTTTTCCAGATCCTCCGGCGTATCCACCCCGGCAGGCGGTGCATCAATTGCAACCTCAACGTGGATTTTCTCGCCGTACCAAAGCACACGAAGCTGCTCCAGCGCCTCGATTTTTTCCAGCGCACTCGGCTCCCAGTTAATATAGGTATTAATGAAACCTGCACGGTAGGCATAAATGCCGATATGGCGCATCAGGTTCTGGTGGATCTCCTGCGGACGCTTGGCAAAATTATCGCGATCCCACGGAATCGAAGCCCGGCTAAAATACATCGCATAGCCATTCTTGTCCGTCACAACTTTTACTGCGTTAGGATTGAAGACCTCGTCAGCATGGTCAATCTCAACAGCCAGCGTGGCCATCGGCGCATCGCCATTGTGAG
This sequence comes from Photobacterium sp. OFAV2-7, assembly GCF_022347985.1. Classification (GTDB taxonomy): domain Bacteria; phylum Pseudomonadota; class Gammaproteobacteria; order Enterobacterales; family Vibrionaceae; genus Photobacterium. Next base: position 788 of record NZ_JAKRFQ010000285.1, on the reverse strand, counting down.
CAAGGTTATCGGCTACCTGACGAATGATGGTTTCAGGAATTAACGGCTCGTCACCCTGTACATTCACCACGATCTGATCGTCTGCCAGCTGGTACTTCTCGACCACTTCTGCCAGGCGCTCGGTGCCAGACTCGTGATCATCGCGGGTCAGGCAGACTTCACCACCAAACCCTTCAACCGCATCAACGATACGCTGATCATCGGTAGCAACAATCACCTGCTCGGCACCGGCTTTGCTCGCCTGTTCGTATACCCACTGGATCATCGGCTTGCCGCCAATATCTGCCAGCGGCTTACCCGGCAGGCGTGATGACTGGTAGCGTGCCGGTATGATTACCGTAAACGACATTATTTCACCTCGTCTGGGCTTAACGTGCGAGCTTCAGGCTCAAGCAGAACCGGAATGCCATCCTTGATGGGATAGGCAAGACGGTCAAACTTGCAAACCAGCTCACTTTTGTCTTTATCGAAGTTCAGCTTCCCTTTACAGACAGGGCAAGCCACGATTTCAAGCAGACGATGATCCATTTTCTTCCTTTACCTCAATAATCCGGTTAATAATAGCCTCAGCTTCAGGCGCTGGCAGCACGGCATCTACAGGCAAATACCACCAGTTCGGCTGAGCGAAAGTTTGGCATTTCACCGCATCTTTCTCTGTCATTACCAAATGCCGGCCTTGCTCGGCCAGCTGTTTTAATTCCTGCTCGGAAAATGCCTGATGATCAGCAAACGGCTGACACACCACGGGCGTCACTCCCAACAAGCTTAGTGTATTAAAGAACCGAGGG
>NZ_JAKRFQ010000284.1 GCF_022347985.1 Photobacterium sp. OFAV2-7 | reverse complement strand
GCAGTGGCTCGTTCCAAATTTCCATCACTGGAAACGACATCATCGGTACGCCGTTCAATGACAAGGCCGAGCATAATATTGAGCAAAACAACAGTATTTATGACAGCCGTTCAGCCTACGGGCTTGGTGCCTTCCCGGCACTACCGAGCATTGGCTTGTAATACTGACATACCACAGTCAGTCTAGCTTTCACGGTTTCTGCGTTGTGACTAGCGGATTCAATATGGATCCGCTATCACTCGCAGCCTTACCTCATCGATACAGCCTAAATTACCCTCATTCCTAGTGCCCCGCTGCGGGCTTCCAGAAATCCACCCAACCCTCCCGGCCAGTAACCTGGTAGCCAGTTTTCTATTCCTATAACTCAAAGGAAAGTTGCTACACTCAGAAGATTGAATTCTCACCAAAAGCACAACAACGACGCTTGGCCTTCAGTCATGAGGAGAGATAAGCATGAAGATTCTTGCTTTTGCTGCAAGCACCCACAATAAATCAATCAACAAACAGCTCGTTCATTATGCCAGCCAGCTGCTGGACAAAGTACAAGTTGAAATCTTGGATCTCAACGATTACGAATTACCGCTATACAGCCAGGACAAAGAAGACGAGCTTGGTCACCCCCAATTAGCCAAAGACTTTCTCACCAAAATCGGTGACAGCGACGGCGTACTGATTTCATTTGCCGAGCATAACGGATCGTATGCCGTCGGTTACAAGAACATCTTCGACTGGTGCTCGCGTATTGAGCCTAAAGTTTTTCAAAATAAGCCAATGGTGCTACTTGCCACCTCACCGGGCTCGATGGGCGGTGCCAGCGTTCTGGCAGCAGCGGTACAATCTGCCCCCTACTTCGATGGTATCGTCAAAGCCAGCCTGTCGATCCCCAGCTTTTACGATAACTTCGATGGCGACAAGCAAGTTCTGCGGCATGATGAACTTAATGAACAGCTCAAAGATGCTGTCAGCCATTTGAATCACCTAAAATAACCAATACAGAACCAGGCAGCCTAGCCTGGTTCATTTTCATAACAATAGCCACAACACCACCTCTGCCAGCCACTCTCCAGTGTGCCTGCAACCCATCCAACTGAACATGAACAATTTGTCATCTTCCGTATAGAGACAGGTAAACTGGGTTTCCTATTCTCATTCCTCGACAACAGACCATTGTATGAGGAATATAAAATGAAAAAGACCCCAATCATTGCCGCTTGCCTTCTTGGTGCCCTTACCTTCTCTTCCAGCCTGCTGGCAAAAGAGACGCAGATCGACTCAGTGATCGGCACCCGGGCAGCATTAGAAAAGGCCGCCCAAGTACACACAGCCGACTACACCAGCATTGAACTGTTTCCTGGCAAAGCAAACCGGATGCTATACCTTGCCGAGGGTGAAGCTAACGGTCGCCAGGTGCTCACCGTTCTTGATGCCAAGACCGGCAAGGACATCACCGCCGAGTTCAATAAAAGCGACAAGAGCCTTACTCAGGCAATCGATGCAGTCAGCAACACCTTTTCCGGGAAGGTAGTAAGCGCCTACAAAGAGTTCATCCCACATTACGAGACTGTCTATGCTGTTGAGCTCCAGCAAGAAGAGCAGGAACTGATCGTGCTGCTTGATCCCAACACCCTGCAAGTCATTGAAGTCGAGACATTCGATGACAGCATGGAAGAACCAGAAGCCGGGCACACAATGGGCTTCTTCGAGCAGCACCCGGGTGATGACTGGTAACCGGCATGATACTATGCGAAATCATTCAGCCTGCGTATACATCCTCCTGATTATCGGGCAGGGCAACTCATGGATACCTGGCTGAATGCTTCAGCATATTATCACCGGGGGTCCGGCGAACAGCGCAACAGATCAAGTACTGAGGGAACATGAAAATACTCGTCGTTGAAGACAACACCAAACAAGCTCAGTTCATCAGCCAGAGTCTAAACGCCGCCGGACACCAAACTGATGTGGCCCATAACGGTCAGGCCGGGTTGTTTTGCGCCTTGCAAACCGACTATGATCTGATCATCACTGACCGTATGATGCCCAAGCTGGACGGCCTGAAAATGCTAAAAGCATTGCGTGCCTCCGGCAACCAGACTCCGGCGCTGATCCTCAGTGCCCTCGACAGCGTTGACGAGCGCGTGAAGGGCCTGCGCAGTGGCGGAGACGATTACCTAATCAAACCGTTTGCCTTTAGCGAGCTGCTCGCCCGGGCCGAAATCCTGGCCCGCCGGACACCGGCAGCCCATGCCGACAACAGTCATATTCAGGCCCTGGACACGCTGACACTGGACTTATTGTCACGCAAGGCCAAGCGAGGCGATACATGCATTCAGCTGAACAACCGTGAGTTTCAGATCCTGGAATATTTCATGGCTAACCCGGGGCGTGTGATCACCCGTACCATGTTGCTTGAGCGGGTCTGGAGCCACCACTTTGATCCACAAACCAACGTTATCGACGTTCATATCAGCCGATTGCGCAAAAAAATAGATCTTGAGCACCACACACCGCTGCTCCATACCGTACGCGGTGCCGGCTATGTCCTAGAGATCAGGCTATGATGGGACTGCAAGACCCATTTCGTCGCTTTCTGGCTATCTACGGCGGACTTATCATCCTCGCTATCGGTCTGCTATTTTTTACCCGACAACAGATGAACGAGTGGTTTCTGGAGCAGAGCGCGCAGCCTTTGTTAGAGGCTGAAGCCGTACTGATAGAGCAGCTATGGGATGAAGAAGGGCCCCGAAATGCAAGAAGCATTATGGCCGAAGAAAGCTCCTCGTTATTCCAGTATCACTACAAAGCGTTAATCAGTGAACAAAAGATGTTTTCTCTTGATGCCATGCAGCCACCGGACGAATTGCCCGCCGATATGGAATACATCGACGAAGATTATAGCTACTTTACCTATGAATCCGGGCAGGGAGAGAGCCTCGAAAGTTTCATCGCCCTGGAGATCTTCTTGCCCGACGGCGAAAACTGGCAGCCGCTAGTGATTGCCGTTAATACCAACTACTTTCAAGAACAACTGCTGTCCTTCAACACACTTATCTACACCATTGGCGGACTCTTGCTACTGGGGTTTGTTATTGCATGGGCCATGATTCAAAGGATCAAAGCGCACCTTACTGCTATCAACCGTACCAGCCAGAGTATCCAGCATAACGGTGTTCTGGATACCCGAATTCCGCTTGATAACCTGGAAGGGCCGCTGGCTGACACTATCACCCAAATCAATCAGATGCTGGACGCCATCTCGACGGCTGTCGATCAAACCAAGCAACAAGCCAACAATATCGCCCATGACCTGCGTACCCCGCTAACCGTGGTTTATCAAAAAATACAGCAAGCCTCGCAGCAAAACCCCGATCTGGCCGAGCTCGAGGGGCTGCTGAGTCGACTGCTGCAGACATTTAACCTGCTACTGAGAATCAATAGGCTGGAGTCAAACGGCGAGAACCCGCTACTTGAACCAATTAACCTGAACCACCTGGTTAACGATGTGGCTGAGCTCTATCTGCCGGTCCTGGAAGATCAGCAGCAGACATTGCTGGTAGAGGTGCCGAAGCAGGCAGAGGTATTGGGCAACAATGATTTATTGTTTCAGGTGCTTTGTAACCTTTTTGATAATGCCGCCAAATACAGTCCACCGGACAGCAATATTCATATCCTGGCAAGCCAAGAAGCGGACACCGTTCGACTGACTATCAGCGATCAGGGTGGCGGTGTCGACAAAGAGCCCCTGTCAAAACTGTGCGAAAAGTTCTATCGCCTTGATTGCAGCCGTCACCATACGGGCAACGGGCTAGGCCTCAGCTTTGCCAAGGCCGCTATCATGCGCATGCGCGGGAAGATCGAAATAGAGAACAGCGAGACACTCGGCCGCCCAGGGCTGGCAATCAGTATCAGCCTGCCTTTAACCACACTTACGTAGCTGACAGCTGACGAAAGACAGGCTCCGATATCAGGGAACATTTAGCACAAAAAAAGCCACCCTTTCAGGTGGCTTTACCGTTTCATTTCTTGCTAGCGAGAGTCATTAACCAGCTTGCTGTGCGGGGTCAACGGCTGGTTGCTTCTGGGCAAATTTGTTTACCCACAGCGAAATAGCACCATCACCGGTGATATTACACGCCGTACCAAAGCTGTCCTGCGCCATATAAAGAGCAATCATCAGGGCCAACTCGGCCTCGCCAAAGCCCAGCATAGTCGACATCAGACCCAGCGCCGCCATCACGCCGCCGCCCGGCGCACCCGGTGCAGCAATCATCGTAATACCCAGCATCATGATAAATGGCAGCATCTCAAGCAAAGACGGCAGGGCAATGTGCTGGCTTAGCGCCATTACCGCCGTCGAGCAGGTAATAAGGGTAATTGTCGAGCCTGACAAATGAATCGTAGCGCAAAGCGGGATCGTAAAGTTGGCAATCGACTCATTCACACCATTGTTTTTGGTTTGCCGCAAGGTAACAGGAATGGTCGCAGCAGAAGACATAGTACCAATCGCCGTAAAGTAGGCCGGCAACATGTTTTTAATCAGCTTCACCGGCGACAGACCCAGCGCGATACCCGTCAGGGTATACTGGATAGTGATCCAAACCCAGTGCATAAATACAGCCAGTGCCAGCACGACACCAAAGGTCTTCAGAGTCGTAAACACCGTTCCTTCTGCCGCCATTTCGGCAAAGATCCCGGAGATGTAAAACGGAAGCAGCGGAATAATCACTTTCGACAGCAGCAAATCAATAATGCCGCGACCATCGTCGGCAATCTCTTTCAGCCGAACACTGTTGGTAATGCTGATCCCCAATCCGAACAAAAAGGCGGTTGCCAAGGCTGTCATCACGCCAAACATTGGCGGAATTTCCAGACTGATAAAGCTGGTCAGTTTTTGACCGGCATCAGCGGCCGCCTGATCCGGCGCCGGCAGGCCGGCAATCACCGAACTGGCGACAATAAATGCCAGGCTACCGGCAAGCACGGTTGAACCATAGGAAAGCGCAACGGTTTTCCCCAGCAGGCTACCAGAGTTCTTCGGCAAACTCGCGATGCCACTGGTTATATAGAAAAGAATAATCAAAGGGATGGTAAAACCGATCAGCTGACCACCGAGCAGTTTTACGGTCAACAGAATACGCACTACGGCGTCGGGGGCAAAAAAACCAATTAAAATACCGGCGATAATGCCGGCAATTAACTTCAAAATAAGCTTCATTAAAATGTTTCCTGATGTGTGTTTGGTAACGGCGAAATCCAGGAGTGATAAATAATCCACCTATATGCACTTACTGGCATTATGTTTTTAGAATATGGATATCCCGGAATATTGTTTCAGCCGTAGAGTCTATTTAACATCTTTATACTTGCATGTCACTTTTTTTGAAAGTTTGCTAATTGATTTTAAGTAAAAGGGGACAGAATGATGAGGACGAAAAGTAGCAAGCGCGTGATCACCCTATGTAATTGACCAGGAAAAATATAGCCGTAAGGATGTACTTAGAAGGGCAGGATCAGCCAGCCCATGTCGAGGCAGGCTGATCCTATAGCCGGGTATGGCCTGTTGTACGTAAACCGCTTAACTAGCGGCCGTAAGTTGACACAATGTATTGCTCGAA
>NZ_JAKRFQ010000283.1 GCF_022347985.1 Photobacterium sp. OFAV2-7 | reverse complement strand
TAGTACCAACACCATGATCTTCCAAAACCGCAATGGGTTACGTTGGATCAAAGGTGACTCTTTCAACTCTTTAAGTATTTTCTGGTTAGGGGTTGATAAATCCTGAATAAATTCAGAAATGACTTGATAGCGTATATCAGGAGAAGGGTGACAGGCTTTCTTTAATACCAGGTTTAGCCATGCCGGTAAATCAGTTCTGTATTTAGTTGCCGGGATATATTGATAGTAATGAGGCTTTATTCCATCAAATACCTGAGAATGTCGAGAGCGGTATGGCAATTTTCCGGTCAACATTTCATATACAATCACCCCAACGGAAAATAAATCCGTGTAGGCTGTCGCTTTTTCGCCCGCCAAATATTCGGGAGCGATATAGTCTGTTGCGCCAACAGGAACGTCCTCAGTGATGACAGTGGAAATTTCATCGAAACCTTCCGCCTGTGCCGTACCAAAATCAATTAACACTACCCTGCCATTCTCGGTCAGTATAATATTCTCAGGCTTTAAATCGCGGTGGACGATACCCATTCGCTGAAAGAAACGAATTGGCTTTACTATTTCAGCTGCCACCTGACGTACTTTCTCCAGGCTCGGTGCCGGATTATCAATCATCCACTGCCTGAGTGTTTTGCCTTCCACATAATCACAGACATGGTACAAAAACGGCGATGCATCGGCATAGGGGTGGATTTTCATCACCGACGGGTGATCAATTTGCCTTCCAACCCACCCTTCCCGGATAAACCCCTGCAGATAGACAAAATCATCCGCAAAGTTCGGTGAAGGTGCCTTCAATACATAGCATTTTTTATCAAAGTGGCTCTTGGCCAAATAGACATGGCTCCGGGTACCGCTGTGCAACACCCTTAGAATTTCATAGTGATCGATCCGATTCCCTTCGGCCAGTACCGGAGGAATGACCCTTTGTGTCAATTGTCTGCTCACCTCTTGCAGATCCTCTTGCGGCAACGCGTCAATTTTCACCAACAGGCAAGTAAGGTTGTCATCACTACCATTTTTCATGGCGTACTGCACGATAAGATGCGCCAACTCTTCGGCTGTCAGCTCCGTTCGCGATAGCAGTGCTTCTAGCTCTTGTTTGCTCAGCCAATCATGCAGGCCGTCGGTGGTCAGTACCAGTATATCGTCTACCTCGACAGGCTCCTGCTGGTAATCCACATCCAGCCGACTATCCATCCCCAGCGCCCGGGTCAGGAAATGACTTCGCCCGCCTTGCTTACGACTGTGATCCTGTGTGAGCTGAACAAGTTTCCCAGCCCGATAACGGTAAATTCGACTGTCACCAACATGAAGCAAATGCGCGGTATTGGATTTGACAATTACACTGCTGAAAGTACTCACCAGCCCGTTATGTCGCAGATCACTTTGCAGCCCATGATGATATAACCAGCTGTTCAGCCCGGTTAGCACCTTAGCCGCTGACTTTCTGACTCCCCAGCTATTCGGTGTACTGTAATAGTCATCGATAAACTGCGTCACACTGGTATGGCTGGCCTGTTGTCCGTTATCACTGCAGCTGACGCCGTCTGCAATGCATGCCACCACTCCCTTATACTTGGCGACATTTTTACGCACCGCATGTTTCGCAGCAAAAGCGTCTTGATTGGCTTCCCGGCAACCGGCACTGGAAAAGCCCCCTACCGAAACCTGTAACTCTTCAGCCACAGCCTGCGAGATATCCATTGTCTCTGCCATCGTTATATCCTTGTACGACTGAGTGGCAGCCTCTCAAAGAAGGCCACCACTACATTACCCATCATCTAGTTAGAGGTTTGGCATCTAGCTTTTGGCGACATCAATCATGGTGACGCTGCCATCTTCATTGATTTCCGCAATCTGGCCAGAAGGCTCTTCCATCATCAGCAAGGTGACAAAACCAATTACCGCCGTTGCCGCAATGACATAGAAGAAGGTGCTGTAGTCCACCAGTGACAAAATCGTGAGATAACAAACAGCACCAACGTTACCGTACGCCCCTGTCATCCCGGCTATCTGACCTGTCATACGACGCTTGATCAGAGGCACTGTTGCAAATACCGCTCCCTCACCCGACTGAACGAAGAACGAACAAGCCATAGCCGCTGCGACTGCCAGCCACACCGGCCAGCTTCCATCTACCTGTCCCATCAGGAAGTAACCCGCCGCCAGTCCGGCAGTTAAAATCAGCAATGTCGGCTTACGGCCAAACTTGTCGGAGATCCAGCCGCCGCCCGGTCGTGACATCAGGTTCATGAATGCATAGGCAGATGCCACCATCCCGGCCATTACCGGAGTCAGCTCGAAGGTATCTGAGAAAAACAACGGCAACATCGAGACAACAGCCAGCTCCGAGCCAAAAGTAGCGAAATAGAGCACATTTAAAATGGCAACCTGCTTGAATTTATACTGGTGTATTTCTGGGACTGGTTCTTTGAATACCGTCTTGTTGACCTTCCAAGCCTGGCTGATCTCGTAGCAATAAATCAGGGTAAGCAACACGTAAATGCCGTTAACCATCTCACTGCTAAGCATAGACACACCGCTTGGTGATAGTTTCCAAGCCAATAGCGCCAGGGCACCATACATCGGCAACTTCATTAGCAGCAATAAGAAGAAATCGCCTTTAGAGGTTACTTCCATGGCCCCTAAGTTCTTAGGCTTGAAATATGTCGCCCCTTTTGGGGTATCGGTAACATTGATATAAAAGATATAGGAAAAAATCAGGCTCATGGCACCAGTGATCGCCATCGCGTAACGCCAGCCATCCTCACCACCAAACATCACTGCAACAGTCGGCAGCGTAAAAGCAGCCGCAGCAGAACCAAAGTTACCCCAGCCACCATATATTCCTTCCGCGGTGCCCAGTTCGTTATGAGGGAACCATTCCGACACCAGTCGGATCCCCACAACAAAACCAGCACCGATAAGCCCGAGGGCAAAACGTGCTATTGCTGCCTGGACAAAGCTATCTGCAAAGGCAAAAACAAAACAGGGGATAGAGCAGATTGCCAGCAGCGCCGAATAGACGATCCGGGGGCCATATTTATCAGTTAACATCCCGATAATAACCCGAGCCGGTATCGTAAAGGCGACATTCAGAATTAACAGAGTCTTGATCTCTGCCGTAGTCAGGCCGAGTGATTCTTTTACCGCCTGGAGCAAGGGCGCAAAGTTAAACCACACGACAAAAGTGATAAAAAAAGCAAACCAGCTAAAATGAAGGATCTTCATTTTGCCAGTCATGGAAAATATGTTGAACTTACCTGTATCTGTCATTATTCGATTCCTTTATTGACTCACTGATAAGTTATCTGCAGTTATCATGCCACAAATTAAAAACAATTAATAACAACCACTTAAACACAATAACCACAACAAAAGCGGACTTCAAAAGATAACAATCATAATATTGGTGCGTGAGTGCACCATTTACTGGCATTTACCCTATTTTTCTTATGGCTTTTGTACTTTTTTGCCTACGACCAATACCCTTAAAATAGGCTCACTGAGACGTTTTAATATAAAAAATGGAGCCAAATAGCTCCATTTTTATATAGTTAGCGAAAAACAACCATTATATTTGCAACTGGATTTCCCCTTCTTCTACTCGCACCAGGTAGGTTTTTAAGCTGAATTGAGGATCCTCAAGGCATTCACCGGTCGTTAAACTAAAGTGTTGCTTATAGAGCGGGGATGCCACTACCGCCTCTCCTTCGACTGAGCCGATAATCCCTCTCGACATCACGTTGGCATCACCAATCGGATCATAATTTGACAGGGCGTAGACAGACTGACTCCTGCCACAATAGAAAATGGCCACCTGCTCGTCATCCACCAGGGCACATACACCAGTGTTCTTCACCAGATCACTGCGTTTACAGATAGTTTGCCACTTTTCTTCCAGTACCGGCTTTTGAGTTGCCGGCTCAATAATTACCTGTTCCATCATTCCCTGCTCCTATTCAGTTACATCGACAATTTCAATCTGCTCAAACTTGTTTCTCGGTCGGCGCTGCCCTCTCTCGGTCACGTAGCTGAGCTTGTTATCCGGTGCCTCGCTATTAACGAAATGCTGGAAGCGTTTGAGTTTCTCAGGAGAATCCAGGGTTGTCTTCCATTCACACTGATATTGGCTGAGGTTATGCGCCATTTCACGCTCCAGCTCCTCAGCAATGCCTAGCTTGTCTTCAATCACAACTTGTTGCAGGTAGTCCAAACCTCCCTCAAGATTTTCCAGCCATACCGAGGTACGCTGGAGGCGATCTGCAGTCCGGATATAGAACATCAAAATACGGTCGATATAGGTCACTAGCGTTTTGTCGTCCAGATCAGCCGCAAACAAATCGGCATGACGTGGACGCATACCGCCATTCCCGCATACATAAAGGTTCCAGCCGTTCTCTGTCGCAATCACACCGATGTCTTTAGACTGCGCTTCGGCACACTCGCGAGTACAACCCGATACTGCAAACTTCAATTTGTGGGGCGCACGTAACCCCTTGTAGCGGTCTTCCAGTTCAATCGCAAAACCCACACTGTCCTTCACACCGTAGCGACACCAGGTGCTCCCGACACACGACTTGACCGTTCGCACCGATTTACCGTAGGCATGGCCGGTTTCGAAACCGGCATCAATAAGCTTTTGCCAGATTAGCGGTAATTCATGTAGCTGCGCTCCAAACAGATCCACCCGCTGGCCACCAGTGATCTTGGTATACAAATCAAACTCTTTGGCCACCTCGCCGAGTACGATCAGCTTATCCGGGGTGATTTCCCCACCAGCGACTCGAGGCACGACCGAATAGGTACCGTCTTTTTGCATATTGCCAAGGAAAATATCATTGGTGTCCTGCAGACCGATATGCTGCTCATCCAGCACATAATCGTTCCAGAATGAGGCCAAAATAGAACCTACTGTGGGTTTACACACATCGCAGCCCAAGCCCTGCCCATACTCATCCAGTAACTGATCAAAGGTTTTAATCTGCTTGACCCGAACAATATCGGCCAACTCCTGACGCGAGTAGGCAAAGTGCTCACAAAGATGGTTATTAATCTCGAAGCCGAGGCTTGCCAGCTCGGCATCGAGCACCTGCTTGGCCAGCGCAGAGCAACCGCCACACCCTGTCGATGCCTTGGTGCTCCCTTTCAGGCTGGCCATATCAGTACACCCGTCAGCCACGGCCTGCTTGATATCTGCCTTGGTGACATCAAAACAAGAGCAGATCTGCGCACTGTCAGGCAACGCCTCCACACCCATGGTCGCCGCCCCCTCTTCATCGCCTATCGCTGGCAATAGCAGTACGGCAGGATTTTCCGGCAACGGCATGTCATTGAGCTTCATCTGCAGCAAACTGCTGTATGCCTCAACATCCCCGACCAATACGGCCCCAAGGATCTTCTTGCCATCCTGAGACACAATCAGCCGCTTATAGACCTGCTCTATTTCATCGTTAAAGGTATACGACTGCGCGCCCGGCGTATTACCGTGGGCATCGCCTATACTGGCCACATCAACCCCCAGCAATTTCAGCTTGGTGCTCATATCGGCACCGGTAAACGCGTTCTGAGCTTCACTCCCCTGCTTCTCACAAAATTGCGAAGCGACAACCTTCGCCATCT